>WBXH01000007.1 GCA_008933015.1 Verrucomicrobiota bacterium
AAGGCGGTCGGATCCTCCATGGCAAGTTTCGCCACGTTGATCGGATGGAATCCATCCACATCCTTGCGTGGATCGATCGCAAGGGTTACGGCGTGTTCGTCGATATGCTTCGGAGGAGGGGACTGCACGAGGATGCCATGGATGGCTGGATTGGCGTTGAGTTCGGAAACGAGATTAAGAACCTCCTCCTGACTGGTAGCGGCCGGAAGCTCGAACTTGCGGGAGTGCATTCCAAGAGAGGCGCAGGTGCGGTCCTTGTTGCGGACGTAGGCTTGGGAAGCGGGATCTACGCCGATGAGCACCACGGCGAGGCCTGGCGTGATGCCGCGAGCTTTGAGTGAATCAATGCGGGCGCGGGTCTCGAGTTCGACTTCGGCGGCGACCGCCTTACCATCAATGAGTTTCATGAGATTTGGGAAGTTGGGAGGAGGGAAAGAAGTGAGTTATCAAGAAATCAGGAAAGCAGGAATAAACGTGAAGGAAAATTTCAACAAGGAAGGTCAGGCGAATTTATTCGCAATACATCATGAACACTTCTCTTTTTTTGGTTTCTTGAGTTCCTGATTAATTTTCTGTTTTGGACTTTTAAAGCAAGGGGTCGGATTTTTCCGCTTCTTCCCGGAGGAGGGTTTCAACCCTATGACGCTCGACTTCCAGATCGGTGGCCAGCGGATCAATCGTCTCGTACGGATCCATCGTGATGTCGATGCGGGAGAAGGGAAGGGGAATCGCAAAATTGTCCCAAGTCTTAAGGCGGAAGGCGTTCTGGTATCGGGCATGCACCGGCATGATCGGGATTCCGGTTTTCTGAGAGAGGAAGACGGCTCCCATACCGAGCGAGTACTTCGGTCCGCGCGGGCCGTCTGGAGTGATCGCCAGATCAATTCCCGATTCAAGAAGGGATGTCAGCTCACGGATCGCAGTCGATCCACGGCGGGAGCTAGAGCCCCGCACCGATCCCATGCCGAGATTAGCCATTACACCTGCCAGGATGTCACCATCCTTGCTTGGGCTTGTGAGCACGGTGACCCCTTTGCGCGTGGGGTGTCTGCCCGGGTAGTGACGCAGGAATCCGACGGCTATTGCGGTGATCCGGTTGTGCCAGAAGACCATGATGCGAGGCCCCGGTGGCGGATTGGTCAGGAATCCGGAGCGGTCGACGACTTTCAGTCTGATGGTTGAAAAGACAATCCGTGCAAGCGTTGCCGCGATGGAGGCAAGAAGCTGCTCTTTGGTAAGTTTACGGGGCATCACTGCTCGGGCGTGACTTCTTCCTCGCGCCAGCGGCAAGCGTTAGCGGCCGGGATGCCAAGTTGATCGAGTACCCGCCAGACCAAAGTGTCGGCAAGTTCATCGAAGTTTTTCGGAAGGCTGTAGAATGAAGGGGAGGCGGGCATCACCACGGCACCTGCCTCCGTGACGGTCACGATATTGCGTGCATGAATGAGATTCCACGGGGTCTCCCTGGGAACCAGGATGAGCTTGCGGCGTTCTTTGAGGAAGACATCAGCAGCGCGCAGGATCAGGTTCTCGCTGGTGCCTGCGGCGATCCGTCCCACGGTGCCCATGGAACAGGGCATCACCACCATTCCATCGAAGAGGGCACTCCCACTGGCAAAGGGAGCATTCATGGACTTCTCATTGTGCTCGATGACCCTGGCGGGAAGTTTTAACGAACCGATCTCCTCGTGGATCACCTGCTTTGCATAAGGGGAGAGAACCAGGTGAATTTCGTGGTCTCCCCCTGCTCCGTGGCCCAGATGATGGAGCAGGCGCTGGAGGTAAATTGATCCGCTGGCTCCGGTGGCTGCAAGGACAAGACGCATCAAGAAACTATGAAGGATGCTGGGTGGAGACTGAAGGCTAAAAGGTCTCCTCTTTTGAGAGGGGGCTTTTGCTGTGATGATTACTTCTTGCCAAGAGTGCTTCAGGGAGGCATTCTACCAGACCACTTTAGCCCAATTTTCGGCCATTATTCCTTTCATGAGCATCATCAACACCATCGAAAAAGAGCAGTTCAAAACCGACATCGTCCCTTTCGAAGTAGGCGATTCCATCTGTGTTCACACACGCGTGATCGAGGGTGATAAGGAGCGTATCCAGAAGTACTCGGGTATCGTGATCGGCCGTAAGGGCACTGGCATTAATGCCAATTTCACCGTTCGCCGCGTCAGTTTCGGTGAGGGAGTGGAGCGAGTTTTCCCAGTTCACTCTCCCCGTGTTGCCAAGGTGGAAATTGAGAAGCGTGGTTCCATCCGCCGCTCAAAGCTGAACTATCTCCGCAACCGCAAGGGTAAGGCCGCCGTGACGGTCAAGGAGAAAGCTCAGGAAGTTGCCTAAGCAATCTTGATTTTTTTAGGTCCGATGACGACGAAGCGTCGCGGGCCTAGCTCTAAGAAGGGCCTCAAGAGCAAACGCTCCCGGGGCCCTTCTCTTTTCCAAGAAGAGAGGCTCCATGCCCAAGGTATCCGTCCCGTGGCTGGAGTGGATGAAGCTGGACGCGGGCCGTTGGCTGGGCCGGTAGTAGCGGCAGCCGTGATCCTTCCTGAGGGATTTGAATTGGAGGGGCTTGATGACTCCAAGAAGCTGAATCATGCCCAGCGAGATGCGCTTTATGACCGGTTAAGTGAAAATCACCTCCTTTTCTTTGCTCTTGGGAGCGCCTCCTCCGAGGAGATCGGAGAGCTGAATATCCTTCGGGCCACTTCTCTAGCCATGAAGAGGGCTTTGGTATCTCTTCATGAAAAAGGACATCCGGCGGCCCATGCTCTCGTTGATGGCTTATGGGTCAAAGGATTACCCGTGGAGCAGACCGCCCTGGTTGGTGGCGATGGAATCAGCCTCAGCATTGCGGCCGCCAGTATCCTGGCCAAGGTGACCCGCGACCGTATCATGGACAAACTGGACCGGAAATACCCCCAGTACGGATTTGCTCGTCATCGGGGCTATGCCACAGCTGAACATGTGTCTATGCTAAGAGAGCATGGACCTTGTCCACATCATCGCCTCGGTTTTGCGCCGGTCGACCAACCCTCCTTCGATTTCTGAGGGGCATCTGGCGCTGGGACGCTGGGGGGAGGAAGAGGCTGCCCGCCATGTCAGGAGGCTGGGCTGGAAGGTTCTTAGGAGAAATTTCCGCGCTCCGGGTGGGGGAGAGGTGGACCTGATCTGCAGGGATGGAGAGACGCTTGTTTTCGCTGAGGTAAAGACCCGTCGCAGTGAGGAACTTGGAAGGCCTCTTGATGCCGTTGATCCTAAAAAGCAACGTCTCATCAGACATGGGGCCATGTACTGGCTTAACTTACTGAAAAAGCCGGACATCACCTTCCGTTTTGATGTCATCGAGGTGCTGGCCTTCAAGACTCCTGAGATTAGGGTGATCGAGAGTGCCTTCACCCTTCCTGATCCCTTCCGATACTGATCGCTGCACACGAGCGGAATCCTCCCATGAATGTCCTTCTCATCCACGGCCTCTACGATACGGGGAGTATTTTCAAAAAACTTGTGAAGCAACTCTCCTCTCATGGACACCGCTGCCTTGTCCCCTCCTTGCATCCCAGTGATGGTCGCCACGGCATTGCGGATCTTGCTTGTAAGCTCGAAGTGATGGTCAATGAGGTCTTTCTCCCCACAGAACCCTTTACCGTCATCGGTTTCAGCATGGGATGCCTGATCGCCCGTTACTATCTTCATCGGATGCATGCATTCCATCGTACCAAGGCCTTTTTCGCCATTTCAGGGCCTCATCGTGGAACCTGGCTTGCCTACTTGCACCGTGGGCAGGGAGCGCGTGAGATGCGTCCGGGAAGTGACTTTTTAAAGGATCTGGATGCTGTCGATGAGACGGCACTGGAGTATCCGAACTATAGCTACTGGACGCCGCTTGATCTCATGATCATTCCCTCATCCAGTTCAAGGATGATCGCGGCAACTGACCGAATCGTTTGGGCTGCGCACCATGCGATGATGCCCTCACGCAATAAGATCTGTGCTGATATCATCGAGAAGCTCGATGCCTTGGAATTGACCGAGAAGCCCAATTAGGGCCAAAAGAAAGAGTTCTAGCGATTGCGTCCCAACGAAAGCTTCGTGATCAGTTCCGTAGTTTCCGATTCCAGATCGATGGCCACCACCTCGACGCGGCGGGTGAAGTAGTTGTAGGCAATCAGGTTCGGCACGGCCACCCCGAGTCCCACGATCGTACAGTTTAAAGCCTCGGAGATGCCGCTAGCGACCCGCTGTGGGTCTCCGTGATCACCGATATTCCCGAAGATACCGACGAGACCGGAAAGGGTTCCGAGTAGTCCGAGCAAGGGAGAGATGCCTGTGGTGATCTCCAGGAAGACAAGCCCCGATTCCAGTCGTGAAATCTCATGACGTGCCCTTGTCTGGACAGCATCCAAGATCTCAGCACGCGGCCAATCCCTATGCTGAAGAACGCTCAGGAGGACACGCGATAGGGCAGAGGGCTCCCGCTCCAGGGTTTTTTGCAGAGGTTCCACCGGTGCTCCCGACTTGTAGGCGGTGAGGGCGTTCGAGACGACAGGTGGCAGGACGCGGTCCATCTTGATTACAAGAGCGCGCTGGAGAATGACCGCCAGCGAGAAGATGGAGAGGATCACGAGGACAGCCATGAAGAAGCCTCCTTTCACGAAAAACTCTATGAAAGCGGGAGCCGAGGCGATCAGTGTCATCGAGTGCATAAATGGGGATGTTAATCGTAAATGGTGAAACTGTATTCGATTTCCAGTGAACCGTCCTGGAGAGTTTGAGCCACTTCCGATGGTATCGGAGGTAGCTTGGCATCCATGATTGAACGAAGGCTGCAATCCGTCAAAGACTCATTGGAGTTGGTCGAGACGACATGCAGGCCGATCACCTTGCCTGAAGCAGTGATCTTGAAGGCGACATTCACCGTGCCGATGCTTAGGAGTCCCATCCTTTCGTTCACATAATAATACCAACGCGATCCGATGGCATCCGACATCCGCTTCTTATAGCGACCGATCGGTGTGGCTTCTGCCGCCACCGAGGAGCGCCCTTTGTTGGAGATGTTACCGCTGATGACGGTCTGGCGGCTCTCTGGTTGGTATCCCTTTTTGGATCCCTGAGTGCCAGGTTGAGAAGGGGGGCGTGCTGCCGAGGGGGGAGTCTGTTGGGCTGTCTGAGTGGGGTTCTGAGGCTTTGAATCAGACGGTTTTTCCTGCTCCTGGGGAGGTTCAAGAAGTTTGAGACTGTTCGGTGGAGGGGGCGGTGTTGCAGTCGGCTTGGGAGTGGAACTTGGAGTAGGCATCGGCGAGGTAACCGGTGTGGCCGATGGAAGGGGGGTAGGGGATGGTTTCTCAGGTCGTTTCTGCTGTTTCTGTACTGGAGAGGTGGCGGGTAAGGGGGGTGAGAATGGGCTGGGAGGCTGAGTCGGAGCATTATTAGCCGCCTGCGAAGCCGGTATTTCTCCAGCGGTGTGGCGCTGGTTCTGAAGTTCCATTGCAGGCTGATTCACACCCTGTTGGGATGGGAGAGGGATGTCGCCGGTCGGGGGTAGTTCGCTTGCGGCCTTGGTGTTCTCGTCCGATTGAAAAGGTGCTTTCTCGGGTGCTTGATCCACCGGCTCCTTGGCCTCGATAAAGGGGCGTTCTTTGGAGGGGGTGGGCAATTCCAGAGTGACCTCAGGCGGAGGTGTCTCATCGGGTGTCTTCGCCGACTCCGACATCCGTTTTGCAAAGAAGATGGCCAGCAGGATGACAAGCGTCGCATGGATCAGACAGGAAAGAAAAAGAAGGAATGGGAAGCGCTCGCGTCGCTGCCGCTCATTCTTCCTTTCCCTAGATGTCCTTGTGACCATCATGAAATCACTGATCCTCTTTTTCTTCCTCGATGGGAAGTGATTGCTTTGGCTAAAGCGGGTTTTTTCCGAGGGGCTCTCTGCTTTGGTAGTACAAGTTCGCCGGTCCTGGCTTGGTGGAAGAGGTATTGCTGAATGTATCCGGCATAGGGTCCGAGCAGTCGTTCCCCATAACGCTCCAGTTGATCCAGTGTCATCTTTCGGGATCCTTGGCTGCGGAATGATCCGAGAATCCTTGCCACCCAGACATCCACAGGAACTGCCTCCAAGCGTTCGTAGGCGAAGAGCAGGATACAGTTGGCCACCTTCCTTCCGATGCCGGGGAGTCTGCAAAGCTCGATGCGTGCCGCTTCGGTACTCAACCCCCGCAGGGCTTCGGGATGAAACTCTCCCGAAGCGACGAGTTGAGCCGTTGCTTGGAGACTCTTCGCCCGAAAGCCAAGCCCGCATTTGCGGAGTTCCTTCTCACCGGCTTCTGCTAGTGTTCGGGCCTCGGGGAATGCGGGGACAGATGTTCCTTTCAGCGGTTGTCCAAAACGTGATCTAAGGGCCAGACTCATCTGGCGGATATGGGCCACCTGCTTCATCGGCGAGAGGATGAAGGAGGCCAGGCATTCCCAGAGAGGTTGCCGCATTACCCTCAGCCCCCTGCAAGCCTGAGATGCTTTAAACGAGGCAGGATGTGCCGCACAAGAGAGGCGGACCTCTTCCAGGTCATGGTCGAAGGCAAAATAACGACTGAGTAGGTCAGGGCTACCGCCCCGATAGTGAAGAAGTCTCCCCTCTTGGCGTAGGGTGATGGCGATCGAGCCGATGCACCCGCTCCAACTAGCACCGCCTAGATCGTTCACCTGCATCCAGTGGAAGGTTTGTCCGCTTTCAAGCGTCATTCCAAGATTGAACTCCGGGCACTCCATGACACCCGCCTTCACCATGTCAGCCGTTTTTATCACGTTGCCAGAATAGGTCGGGATGGGGTGGATTCAGGCATCCTTATCACCTCTGGCTTCACGCGGTCTGGGCAGTGAGATCTGATTCCTTCCCACTATCATGGATGGCTGGATCGCCGTAGAGTGTGGAGGCGGAAGCCGAGGTGATCGCCACGTCGAAGATCTCACCATGGAATCTGCTTCCACCTTCTAGGATAACGATTTTGTTGGTGCGTGTGCGTCCGGAGAGGCGCGTGGGATCGTTACGGCTGGTTCCTTCGCAGAGGATCTCCTGTCGTGTGCCGATGCAGGCCTCGAGCTTTTTGGAAGCCGAGGCGTTCACCACAGAGAGGAGATCCTGATTGCGTGCCTCCTTCTCTTCCTCGCTTAGTTGATCATCCATCTCGGCGGCCGGGGTGTCTCCGCGCTTCGAGTATCGGAAGATGAAGGCTCCGTCGAACTCCAGTTCCTCGGAAAGATCGCGGCTCGCCCGATAGTCTTCCTCCGATTCACCCGGAAACCCGACAATAATGTCGGTGGTTATCGCGATGCCAGGCCGGCTTGAGCGCAGGTCGGCGACGAGCTTCCTGTAGGAGGCGGCGGTGTAGGGGCGGTGCATGGCTTTCAGGATACGGTCGGACCCCGACTGGAGAGGTAGGTGGACATGCTCCATCAGCTTGGGAAGACGGGCGAAGCACTCGACCAGGTCCTTCCGGAAACCCATCGGGTGGGGAGAGGTAAAACGAATCCGATCCAGACCATCAATCTCATGGAGAGCATCCAGAAGCTGCACGAAGGGGCTTCTCTCTCCCACCTTGGGAAACTCATGCCGGCCGTAGAGATTCACGATCTGTCCTAAGAGGGTCACTTCACGGATCCCATTCTCAACCAGTCTTCGAGCTTCGTTGACAATCTCATGGATCGGACGGCCACGCTCCGCTCCCCTTGTGGTCGGTACGATGCAGAAGGTGCAGTGCATGTTGCATCCCTGCATGATCGAAAGGAATGCGGTCGCCTCTTTTTTCTTTGGGAGATGATCGCGGATCGCGTTCTGGGATCCTTCTTCGGGCGCTGTGTCAATGATCGGCAGGATTGGCTGGATGGCTACTCCTAGCTCGGTAATATCCTCAAGCGCGAAGGCTTCTTCGCGTTTGAGCAGGGCCTCCTCGACATAATCGGCCACCCGGTGGAACTTCTGCGTGCCCACGACCAGATCGACATGGGGAGATGTCTCCTTGAGTGATTCTCCCAGACGTTGGGCCATGCAGCCCATGTAACCAAGAACGAGCAACGGCTTCTCACGGCGGAGTTTGCGGAGCATCCCCATCTTACCGATCGCTTTACGTTCTGCCATCTCACGGACGCTGCACGTATTGAGAAGAATGACATCGGCCTCGCTCTCTTTGGAAACCAGCCTGTGGCCACGGTCCTGCAAGTCGCGGGCGACCTGCTCGGAGTCACGCTCGTTCATCTGGCATCCGTAGGTCTTGATGAAGATGCTGGGCATCGTGAATAAGGTGTTGATGTGAGATTGGAAGAGAATCAGAGGGTCGTGCGCGCACCCCTGATCCTGTAAGTGCTAGCCTCTTTTTAGCCCTGGGGAGAAACTGGGGAGATCTGTGGAGAAACCTCGGATCCGATCTGTGGGGAGACTGCCGTGACATCGGCCTCTTTCCCCTCTGTTGATTTCTCGGGAGGTCTATTCCCCTTTTTGGGATCGACTCTGTTCAGTCCGACCCGCTGTCCAGCCGCCTCGACCAGTTCTGCCACTCTTCTCTTGGTGCCATAACCACGCAACCAGATCATAATCATGATCCCGGAATAGATGGCCCCGGGAAGGATCATCGCATGTTCCGTAGCCGCCCAGTAGATCAGGAAGCTGATCACCAGGAAGTTCAGCAGGAAGGTCGTCGCCACCATCTGCGTGGCCAAACCGACGCGGGTGAGGCACTTCGGACCGCCATGGTACTCCGTGACACTCCTCAGGGTGACTCCCCACCAGAAGCTCCCATAGATCTGGATATCCCAAGCCTTCCATCCTGTGTCGGTGGAGTAGCTCCAGCCTTCGGATTCAAGAAGTTTGATGATTGAGGTCAGCAGAAGCTCACGTCCTTTACCCTCCTCGTTCCAAAAGACCATCTTGGAGAGGCCGGGGATCCGACTAGGAGTTAAGTTCTTTTCCTTGGAGGCAACGACCGACTCAGGCGTCCGCTTGAACTTCAGCCATGTGAAGTAGCGCGACCATCCGCGAACCAGCGGCTGAGCCAAGGCTAGGAAGGCCACCAGAAGGCGTGCCCTGATCGTGTCGAAGCGTGGCTCCAACTTGGCGTGGATCATGTAGGAGAGGGCGACGAGGAACGTCCCTCCAAACATGAGATAGGCCACAATCCGTAACGCAGGGAAGGGGATCGAGAGTAGGAAGAGAAAGGCAGTCAAGGTCACCCACTCGATACTGCTCAGGTAAGCAGCCAGTTCTGACTGGGGAGTCGGGTAGATGCACTGGAAGAGGCCTTCGCCGAAGACTCCGTGATAAATCACGGGTTGATTAATCAGCCAGGTAAAGCGCGGTGCACCGTAGACTTGTCCTTTCCACTTGGCTGTCCCAGTCGGCCCAAAGAAGACAAGGTGCTTAAAGCGGAGAAGAGACTCGGCTTCTCCGTACCCCTCTTGCTGTTTGCGGAAGGCCTTCAGTGTGAAGCGGCGGTAGTGCCAGACGATCGCCGAGGGACTGAAGGCGATCACTTCACCCTCCTGTTGGAGGCGCCAGCAGAAGTCGACATCGTCACCAGCCTTGCGGTACTCGGGATCAAATCCCCCGATCTTGTCAAAAGCCCATCTGTGGAAGGCCATGTTGCAGCCGGGAATATGCTCCGCCACCACGTCGGTGAGCAGCACGTGACTCGGGCCGCCTGGAGCCGCGGAGACGCAGGCTTGGTGCCAGTTCTGTGCCGGTGGCGAGATATTGGGTCCACCGACACCAGCGTAGTCGCCCGAGAGAAGTGTGCCGACCAGATAGTAGAGCCAGTCCGGATCGGCCATGCAGTCACTGTCCGTGTAGGCGATGATCTCTCCTGTCGAAGCGGCGGCACCGACGTTGCGCGCTACGCTCAGGCCGTGATTGGTCTGGGTGATGGCGTTTACCCATGGGTGATGAGAAAGGATCTCCTGTGTGTTGTCGGTGGAGCCGTCATCCACGACGATCACCTCGTAGTCGGGGTAGTCGATCTTCTTCAGCGAACGGAGGCACGATTCCAGCGTCTGCCCGCCATTATAGCTGCAGACGATTACCGATACCTTGGGGACGCGTGGCAGGGGAGCGTGATGTGTGATTGAAGCCGTGTTGTCATAGAAGCCCTTCACTGTTGCGAGGACCTTCTTCGGAGTCCGGTCACGCTTCACCAGACCGAAGGCCCAGTCCATGATATCCATTCCTCCACGGTGCCATTCGTCCGTCCAGGCGTAGAGAATCGTCCCGGCCAGACCGCCTCGCACGACTGCATCGAGGTGCCAACCGATCATCTCCGACTGCTCCTCCTCAGTGTGGCGGATCGTGTCCATGCCGAACTCACCCATGATGAGCGGTTTGTCCTCGGCTAGATTCTGGAGGCGGGCCAGATAGCGTTCGAAGTCCTCCCTGCGGTGCAGGTAGACATTGAAAGTCAGGAAGTCGACATTCTGCGGCAGGAGATACTCCGTCGGAGGATAACTCGCATACGAGTAAAGAGCACGTGGGTCCTCGCGGCGGGCGATGTTGACCAGGTGCTCGACGAATTCCGTCACCCTCTTTGCACCAAGCCAGCGAACCATTGAAGAGGGGATCTCGTTGCCTAGCAGGTAGCCGAAGATGGCGTGGTGTCCCTTGTGCTCGCGCACGGCATCGATCACCGCCTTCTCGACCGTCGCTCTGACCTTCGGATCATTTAGGAACTCCACATGCTCCATCCAGGCGATGCTGAAGAGTACACGCAGACCATTCTCCAAGCAGAGGTCAAGGAACCAGCGGGGAGGGGTCGTGTAGATGCGGAGGAGGTTGGCCCCCGTCTCACGGATCACTGCCAGATCCCGGGCCACCTGTTCTCTGGGACCGAATTGGTATCCCTCGGCATCGGGTGCGAAGGGACCGTAGGTCACCCCTTTTACAAAGAATTTCTTTTCACCCTCGAAGAAGAACTTCGAGCGGACAATTACACGCTCAGTCACCTGCAAAGTGTTATGGAGTGGGTGCGCGAAGTCTAGCCATAACAGATTGGAAAAGCCCTTGATTAAACCATACAAGTCACAAAAAAAGACACTCTGTTGAGTGTCTTTAAGACCTCCCTCTCGGATAACGCAGTTTTGAGAATACCCCCCGATACCTCAAAACTGCGTTATAACTCCGAAGAGATACTTTTATATTAGCGAAACTTATAGTGTTCGCAATAAGTTTTTTTTAAAAGTTCTGAAACTGTAGTAATGCCCCTAACTCCAGACCTGACGATCAAGATTCCTATAGCTGAGCGCCTCCAGGAGATGATCGGGGGCGATGGAGTCACTCCCCGCCAGATCAGCGATGGTTCGGGCTACCTTGAGGATGCGGTCATAGGCGCGAGCACTGAAATTAAGGTCGGTCATGGCGTTCTTGAGGAGTTCATTCCCCTGATCGGTGAGGCGGCAATGCTCCTTGAGCTGGGCATGGGTCATGCGGGCATTACAGGTTACTTTTCTGGACTTTGCAAAACGGAGTTTCTGGATCTCCCTTGCTTTGATGACTCGCTCCCTGATCGCTGCTGAGGATTCGGCAGGGATCGTGTCGGTGAGTTCCTTGTACTCCACGGCAGGGGCCTCCACATGGAGGTCGATCCGATCAAGTAGTGGGCCAGAGATTTTCTGCCGATAGCGTTCGACTTGTCCGGGCGAGCAGCGGCACTCGCGCTTCGGGTCACCGTAGTAACCGCAGGGGCACGGGTTCATTGCCGCAACGAGCATGAAGGTCGACGGGAAGGTCATCGTTCCGGATGCTCTGGATATCGTAACTTTACCATCCTCAAGTGGCTGACGCAGGACTTCGAGCGTGGAACGGTGAAACTCTGGTAATTCGTCGAGGAAGAGGACGCCGTGATGGGCAAGGCTTACCTCCCCCGGTGTGATGTTGGCTGTTCCTCCCAGGAGGCCGATGTCGGAGATTGTATGGTGAGGATCGCGAAAGGGGCGCCTGACCACGATGGACTCGTCGGCTGAGAGGAGTCCGCAGACAGAGTGGATCTTGGTCGTATCGATTGCTTCGTCGAGGGACATCGGCGGCATGATGGTTGGAATGCGTCGCGCCAGCATCGACTTGCCCGATCCGGGCGGACCCAGCAGGAGGAGGTTGTGGCCCCCTGCCACGGCGACCTCGATAGCGCGCTTGACCTGGTGTTGTCCCTTTACCTCGGAGAAGTCGACATCGAAGAGATGGACCTGATGCTCAAGGGCCGTGAGATCACTCACCGAGGGATTCAGTTCGGACGTCCGCGACAGGAACTCGTAGGCCTCGCGGAGGTTCCTTACGCCATAGACTTCGATGCCTTCAACGACCGAGGCCTCTCGTAGATTAGCAAGTGGAAGAATAACGGCCTTCTTTCCACGGGCTCGCGCCTCGAGGGTGAGGGGAAGTGCTCCCTTGATCGGACGGACATCCCCGGTGAGGGCAAGCTCTCCGGCAACAGCACAACGGGAGAGGCGTGGGAGATCCTCTTCCAGGTCGGTGGCGATCATCCCGATGGCGATGGGAAGATCGAAGCTGGGTCCCTGTTTCTTAATGTCAGCCGGGGCGAGATTCACCGTGGTGCGCTTGCGCGGCCAGCGGTAACCGCTGTTGGAGAGGGCGGCGATGACGCGGTCCTTGCTTTCCTTGACAGCTGTGTCCGGTAACCCAACAACGATGATCGAGGGTTCCCCGCTTCCGGTGTTTACCTCGATTTCTATTTCAGTGGCATCCACCCCGACGACTGCCGCGGAAAAAACACGTGTGATCATCAGGAACTCATCACACGGAGGTGTCGCGTTGTAAACGGGTGATCCGATTTATCAAAAGATTTCGAACGCACGGGAAGCGGGCTTTGTCAAATAGGCATAAGAAAACAACCAACCAAATAAAAATATGTCATACGAAGATACAGACTCAGGATTCCAACTTTACCTGCGCCAGATCGCGCAGTATCCGCTCATCACCCGAGCCGAAGAGATCACCCTTGCCGCCAAGATCAAGAAGGGGGATACGAAAGCCAAGGAGAGAATGATTCGCGCAAACCTACGGCTGGTTGTCAAGATTGCCCGTGATTATGCCAACCTTGGACTTCCGCTCATGGATCTCATCTCGGAGGGTAACATTGGCCTGATGAAGGCCGTGGAGCGCTTCGATCCAGCGAAGGGAGGGAAGCTGTCGACCTATGGTTCATGGTGGATCAAGCAGGCGATCAAGCGCTCCCTAGCCAATCAGGGAAAGACCATCCGTCTGCCCGTGCACCTCGTCGATAAAATCGCCAAGATCCGCCGTGTTGCCGCAGGCATGAGCGACGAGATGGGTCGCGAGGTGAGTGACGAAGAAATCGCCGAGGAGGTGGGCATGTCTGCCTCCAAGGTTACTCAACTCAAGTTGGCCGCTATACGACCAGCCTCTCTGGACGCTCCTATCGGAGACGAGGACTCCACGGAGTTCGGCGAGATGGTGGGTGACGAGGCTGCCGATGACCCTTTCGAGCAACTCAGCGGTAAGAATATGCTTGAAGAGGTGGGTGATCTTCTTGATCAACTCGATGATCGTGAAAAGAGGATCATTAACTCACGCTTCGGGTTGGATGGTGCGGATCCCATCACGCTGGAGGAAGTCGGGGTGAAGTTCGGGGTAACCCGCGAGCGGATCCGCCAACTTCAGAACGTGGCACTTACCAAGATGCGCCGTGCTCTTGGTAAACGTGAACGTCCCGACATTGAGATGATCACACAAGCTGCCTGAGAGCTGTTCAAGAGCGCCGAAAATAAAGTCAAAAGGAGCCGGGTTCGAAACCGGCTCCCTATTTATAGGGTCATCAGAGACTCAGACGGTGAAGGAGTCCTCCGTGGCGGTGTCTGGTTGATTCGTTTCGCACCGCCAAGCCGAGCGCCTTTTTCTGCCCGATGAGGACGACCATCCTCTTCCCGCGGGTGACACCGGTATAGAGGAGATTCCGCTGGAGCAGGAGGTACTGCTGCATGGCCAGCGGGATGACAACGACCGGGAATTCCGAGCCTTGGCTTTTGTGAATGGTGATAGCGTAGGCAAGTTCGAGCTCGTCGAGTTCGCCGAACTCGTAGGGGACCTCCCGCTTGCCGAACCGAACGCGCATCTGCTTCTCTTCCTTGTCGATTGCGCGGATGCGGCCGATATCGCCGTTAAAGACCTCTTTATCGTAGTTATTCGATGTCTGGATGACCTTGTCTCCGATGCGGAAGAGATTTCCGAAGCCCTGATACTCCTCGCGGTATTGGCTGTGGGGATTGAGCGCAGCCTGAAGACGCGCGTTGAGTTCACGGATTCCGAGGCTCCCGCGGTGCATCGGGCTGAGGATCTGGATGTCCTCGATGGGATCTACCCCCAGGTGTTTCGGTAGACGGTCGCGTACCATGGTGACCAGTGTGGTCGCACACTCCTCGGCCTCCTCGCGCTCGATGAAGACGAAATCGGAGTCCTTCGCTGCCTCGATGATATCGGGGACTTCCCCCCGGTTGATCGCATGGGCGCCACTGATGATGCGGCTATCACCAGCCTGTCGGAAGATCTCGCGCAGATGGACGACGGGAATTGTCCCACTACGGATGATGTCCCCCAAGACAAGTCCCGGCCCCACACTAGGAAGCTGATCAGCGTCACCCACAAGGATAAGGCGCGCCTTACGTGGGAGTGCATCCAGCAGGCGGCTCATGAGGGGAACATCGACCATCGAGACCTCGTCGACGACGACGACATCTCCCTCCAGTGGATTGGATGCACTGCGCTGGAATCCCCCCCTTGCAGGTTGGAACTCAAGCAGTCGGTGCAACGTTGAAGCCTCCAGGCCGGTCGCTTCGGCCAGCCTCTGGGCCGCTCGTCCCGTGGGTGCGGCAAGGAGGCACTTGAGCTTCTTGGCGGTAAGGATTTTCAGCAGGGACTGGACGAGGGTGGTCTTCCCCACACCGGGGCCTCCGGTGATGACGACGGCACGACTTCGTAGAGCTCTCCTCAGGGCATCATACTGACTGGGTGAAAGCTTGCGGCCGGTCTTCTCCTCCACCCAGGGGATCGCCTTCTCCACATCGATCGGAGGCTCTGGTTCGCTGGCCTCGGAGAGACGTCGGAGTTGCCGAGCGATCCGCTCCTCGGCATCACGGAGTAGCGGCAGGAAGATCATCTCCTCTCCCTCGATCCGCTCGGAGATGATTCTCTCGTCTTTCAGATGCCGCTCGAAAGCCTGGGTAATGATATCCTCATCGACCTCCAGAAGCCGGGTGGCTCCCTCGAGAAGATCGCGACGCGGCAGGGCACAATGGCCTTCGGTAGTGGCCTGATCGAGGAGGTGGTCCAGAGCCGCCCGTGCACGGAGCAGGGAGTCGGCTTCGAGTCCGAGCTTTTCGGCAACGCTGTCGGCGGAGTGGAAGCCGATGCCGTGGATATCCCTTGCCAGTCGGTAGGGATCGGCTCGGATCATCGCGATCGCTTCGGCACCGTAGCTCTTGAAGATCCTGACCGCTCGGTTCGTTCCCAGTCCATGAGCGTGCAGGAAAAGCATGATGTCCCGCACCACTTTCTGTTCCGCCCAGGCCTCCTTGATCCGCTGACGGCGTTCCTGACCGATCCCCTCGACCTCCTGAAGGCGCTTCGACTGATTCTCGATGACATCGAAGACCTTCTCTCCGAACTTCTTCACGAGTTTGGTGGCGTAGACCGGGCCGATTCCCTTGATCATCCCGCTGCCGAGGTATTTCTCGATTCCCTCAAGGGAAGTTGGTGGCTGGGTCTTGATCTTATGTGCCTTGAGTTGGATCCCATGTTCACGATCCTTTTCCCAAGTTCCCTGGGCCGTCAGCCATTCTCCCGCCGCAACGGAGGGAAGTGATCCGAGAACCGCCACGGGTTCCTTACGTCCCTGGACCTTGACTTTGAGAATGCAGAATCCGGTCTCCTCGTTGTGGAAGGTGACCCGCTCGACTTGTCCGCTCAGGGCATCGTCAGGACCACCGGGCACCGGTTCATTATCCGGTTTTTTGCGGAAGGGGTGGCGTTTCATCGAATCATCTTGAAGGGATGGGGATTTGGAGGATCTTGGCAACGCTGATTCAAGTCATGAAAAAAGAAATGAAAACCGCTCTCCTGTGCACCTTTATTCTTCTACCAGCCTTGGGCTTCATTCAAGCAGCCGATGTCCAGATTGTCGAAAACGGATATGGTATCGTCCGTGGACCGGGCTATGCCTTCACACTTAAGGCCCCCATGGGATGGGTGATCGATGCGGCAAGCGGTGTGGAGCAAGGACTACCCGCCGTTTTCTATCCGAAAGGAGCCGCCTGGTCCGAGAGTCCCGCTGTCGCTTATGCCCGCGCCCGCCCGCGAACCAAAAAAGTCAATACCATCGAAGCGACTGTGCAGGCGGCAGTGGATGCCCTTCGTGTCCAGGGAAATCCGGACTACAGCGCCAAGTTCTTCAAGACGATTAAGACCGAGCATGGGAAGGAAGGAATCATCTATCGTTGCAGTGGCTCGAAAACAGGGGACATCGAGGCCACGGCTTACTTCAAGGAGATGCAGACGATTGATTTCGTGACCTTGAGTTGCCGTTCCGAAAAGGTCTTTGATGCGGCGCTTCCTGCCTTCGAGGAACTTGTCTCTTCCTACGCCTTCCAAGCTGAAAAGATTCCGTTCGGTCCCAACAAACGGGGTTTCTTTCAAGACGGAACCCCGAAGGAATAAACGTCTACTCCCTAAAGAATGAACTCCTGCCACTCCGAGGAGCGGTGAAACTCCCGGGCTTTGTGAAGTGAGGTGCTGGAGAGAATAGGTACTCTTCCGGTGCCGTAGTCGTATCTGCTGCAACTTACCCTGATCCGGTCTCCGGGCGCGCCTTCCAGAGGGACGACGAGTCGCCCGCACCATCCCTCTTTTGTCCTCTGCGCCTTAGCTTCCAAGGGAGGGGGAATGAAGAACTCTTCAAGTTGGCGTTCACCTTTTCTCACGGCAACGGCCGCGGCATAATCCGGATAGTGAAGCGCCAGGGTAAACCCATTCGGGGAGATCTGATACTCGTGGTAATCGATATTTCCTTCGCGCTGAAAAAAGAGTTCGATCACATCACCATGCTCCCACATCTTCTGCTGATTTGCGGTGGCGGAGCTTCCTACCTCATCGTCAATGAAGTTGGCTTCCAAGATCAGTCTTCCATCCTTCCAGGAGAAGGTGGCCGTACCGGGATGAAAATCGCCCTCTTGCTCAGGAAGCCAGGATTGGCGGAGATCAAGTTTCATGATTCAGCGAGGCAAGAGAGAGATCACCTTCTCCGCCTGTTTCAAGTGAAGACCAAGGTGAAAGCCGAACATGCAGTGCCACTTGTGGGCATCAAAGAGACCGAATACAGGATGGGGAGTTTCTGCGGTTCCTCGGAGATGAGGGAGAGTTTCAATCATGGAGAGATAGTCATCCACTGACTCACGGAAGGCCTCGATCTGTTCCGAACCTGATAAGGCTACTTCATGCGGCAGAACATCGGTCTTATGGTTGATCGGGCGCTCGGGGGTGGGATCCTCGCGGCGGGCCAACTTCTCCACGGTGTGCGCGATCATCCGGTTCACAATGGCATTGTGTTCCAGAATCTGGAAGAAAGACCAATGTTGCATCTCGGGATCGACTCCGATCATCGGAGGAATGGAGACAGCGGTTGTCCCCTCCTGAATGGAGAGCTTGGATGCGAGTCCCAGATACTGGTCACGAATCTTGATGATGCCATTGGTCGCTGAGGCACGTCCGGTCAGAAGGAGTTTGGTGCGGACGACGGCTTTGATCAGCGGACTGCTCATGAAGTCAAATAGTCTCTTCCTGCTTTCCTGTTTTCCATATTAATTCTTCGATAGCATCGCCATCACCTTTCAATGACTATTAAGGAACCTGACTTCATCGATCTCTCCACTCCGACCGGCCCGATGCGCGTGCATCGGTTTCTGCCCAAGGAAGGGGGCTGGCCTGCCGTGATTCTCTATTCTGAGATCTACCAGATGACCGGCCCGATTTCCCGATTGGCTGCGCGTCTCGCCTGCGAAGGGTTTGAAGTGCTGGTCCCTGAGATCTACCACGAGTACGAGGCTCCGGGCACCGTCCTTTGCTATGACAAGGAGGGGACGGATCGGGGGAATTTCCTCAAGTTCGAGAAACCGGTTTCGGGCTTCGACTCCGACTCCAAGGCACTGATCAATTCGCTCGTGAATCGTCCAGAGTACCGAAGGAAGGGGGTTGGCACGATCGGCTTTTGCCTGGGAGGACATCTTGCCTTGCGCACAGCTCTCGATACCCGCGTGCTTGCCTCGGCCTGCTGGTTCGCGACCGATATCCACTCCGCGACCTTAGGGAAGGGACAGTGCGATGACACGCTCGTGCGCAGCGGTGAGATCGAGGCGGAGTTACTGATGATCTTCGGTCGTCAGGATCCCCATGTCCCCGCGGAAGGACGCCGTAAGATCTACGATTATTTCACCGAAACGGGGAGGGACTTCACTTGGCACGAGTTCAACACAGCCCATGCCTTTGCACGGGATGAGGGCCTCCGATATGATGCGGCGGCCACACGCATTGGTTGGGAGATCACTCTCGAACTCTTCAAGAGGAAGTTGAGGTAGGCTTGGGAGTGGTAGGAATATCTCCATCGACGATGTCAACTTCAAAGCATAGATCTCCATCCCAGAGTCCTCAAGTGATCCTGTCATCAACGGACGATGGAACTCCATCCTTGATCTTTTCGACAGGCCAGAGAATGTAAAACCCCGCGTCGCGGTAAATCTCTACATCTTACCCCAAAATTTCCTCCCAATGACTTCGAGGGCGTTCCACCACAAAAGAGGCTTACTTACCTTCTCTGTCGCTTAAAAGACCAAGCGAATGCCTGCCCTAGTCTGTGTCTCGTTGAGGGGTCTGTTGCCGAACATGTAGCGACTGTCTAGGAACAGGCCGACGTTGCGGTTGATGCGGCACTCGATTCCTGGACCGACGGTTCCGCATCCGACTGAAGTACCAGAGGCCCAACAGGCACCACCGCCGATCATTGCATAAGGAGCAAGGTGCCATTTCTCGATTGGTAATCGGACGATAACCGAACCTTTAAGGCTGTCATATGTCTTTCCATCTCCATTGAGTCCCTCGAGTGCATTATCTACGCCGAATCCTAAATATTTGGTTGCGAAGTAATTAATGCCAAGGCCGCCACCCACACCAGTAGTGGTGACCCCAGATACAGTCCCTGCACTCCCAGCAATATAAACATCAGTCTGGAGTTCATTTGAACGGAAGAGAGCATTTTGCACGGGAGTAAAAGAGTTCCTGGGATTATCACCTGCAAAGGATGTACAGAGTGAACTAAAAAGAGCCACTAGAATTGGGAGATATTTCATATGAAATATCAGTTAAATATTAGTCAATGCTTTTTTAAACAATGAGCTCAGCAAAAACATTATACTAATTTTCATGAATTACTTGAGTTTGAATACCTACGTTTTGGCTAATTGAATCCTGATAATTCGCATGATCCAGATAACAACAAAGACTTTTCTGATTGATCAAAAGATATTTGGCTATTGAATATACTTCTTTAGGGCAACCTGATTAATCAACTCTCTGCGTAATCGCTGCTATGGAAATCAGAAGCGCATTGCCCTGTTGCTTGTGATGTAGAATTTAGCTCTAAAATCAGTGAATGAAAACTAATTTTACATTCGTTCTATTATTCGGGGTTTTTACGTCTCTGAGGGGGGGAGATAGATCGGATCTAGTTGATGTATCCACAATGAAACGCGCTCCGCTTGAGGAGATACGTTACGCCACACCTTTTAATTTTACGGGCACAAAACTCTACTCATTCCCAGTAGCATATATCCGCAAAGAACTCATTCCTTATTTGGAGGAGATTCAGAAGGATTTGGCTCAGAAGGGAATGGGGTTAAAAATTTACGATGGATACCGACCTCTCCCCATCCAACAGATGATGTGGGATCTCATCCATGATGAAAGATTCGTTTCTAATCCCTCAGTTAACTGTGGTCGTCATACCAGAGGAACTGCCGTTGATGTCACGTTGATCGATAAGCTTGGTAACAATTTAACAATGCCCAGCAACTTTGACGAGTTCTCAACTCGATCTGCTGTTTCCTATGCCGGAGGAACACCAGAAGCGAGGTATAATCGTGACATATTGCAGAAGGTTATGACCCGGCACGGTTTTCAGAGCTATCCGTTCGAATGGTGGCACTTTGATTTTCAAGGATGGGAGAAATACAAACCACTTTCGGTTAGTTTTTCTGATCTCAAAAAACACTAAGAATTAGTTTGTTTAGGCAACCAGAGTTTATTGTCTTTTAACGACCCTTCTGTCGAAAAAGTTTCTAGCAAATAGTAGGGCGTTTAATTTTCTTATCAGCAAAGGAATAGCTACAACGAGTTAAGATTGCGTGGCTTCTAACTGTAGATTCAAGGCTGATTGCAGCTTGAGAGTGCAAGAAACCCAAAAGTCACAAAAGTTACAATCTGAGTTACACTAATTTCTTAAAGGCTGCAGAAGCACATTCTATATGCCTCTAGGGTGGAGGGGGTGAGGGGAACCAAACCCACCTCTCAGCTTTCTGGGTTCAGTTTTTTCACCAATCCCGAGATCATCACATCCGATCCGATCTTGGTATAAATCACCTCGTTCAGATGGGCAGGGGAGATGTGGGCATTGACTGCAGGAACCCTTCCTCCTTGGATCACCGGAGCGATGAAGAAGCGGACTTCGTCCACCAGTTTGCGTTTGAAGGCCTCGCCAAGGGTATGTCCACCGCCTTCGATTAAAACGCTGGAGATGCCCCGTTTGCCGAGTTCCTTAAGAACCCTTCGGAGCGTCATGTTGGTGAAGAGAAGTGTGCGATCGCGGTGGGCGTCAGTGAGGAGCTTCGACTTTTTCGGGATCTTTCCGCTCTTTGACCAGACGATACGCCAAGGGTGAGGCTGATCTTCTGGTATCTTGATGTCACGGATCGTGAGAGCAGGATCATCGGTACGGACAGTTCCTCCACCTACGAGAATAGCCTCAACACTTGCTCTGATCCGCATGCCTTCCTTACGACTGGCAGCCGAGGTGATCCATCGCCGCTCGGAGATATGGAGGGGGGAATCGATCCTTCCGTCGAGTGACATCCCCGCCTTGGCGATGACCCATGGTAGACCGGTGGAGACGCGGTGATTCCAATGGGCATTGATGGCGCTGCATTCTTTGGCAAGGACTCCCTCTCTCACGACAATGCCGGCCTTGCGGAGAATCCGAGGAGCTCTCCCCCGGTGTCGTTTGTCTGGATCGGTAGCACCGTAAACGACGCGGCTGATGCCTGCTGCAATAATTGACTCAGTGCAGGGAGGGGTTTTTCCGTGAGAGGAGCAGGGTTCCAAGGTGACATAAAGCGTGGATCCGACGGCCTTTGAAGCGCCGAGCTTCTGGAGTGCATCAATCTCGGCGTGGGGAAGTCCTGCGGATCTATGGTATCCCTTGGCTAGAACCTTACTGTTTTTCAAAATCACCGCCCCGACGGCGGGATTAGGAGCAGTTCTGCGAAGTGCGCGGATCGCCTGCTTCATGGCCAGACGCATAAAGAGTTCGTCCTGTGGATCCTGATTCTTTGATTTCATCCTTTTTGTTTTGCTCCTCTTTGGGCGTAGGCCGATTCTAGGGTATGGCCAATAAAGAAAACAGCTCTGACGCAATCCAGACTCCAAAATTGAGGCCTGGTCAGGAAGTCCAGCTCGATATCAACGATATTGGCTTTGGTGGCAAGGGGGTCGGTCGTGTCGATGGGATAGCCTGTTTCGTAGCGGGTGTGATCGATGGCGAAAAAGTTCAGGCCCGTATCTGGAAGGTAAAATCCCGCATGATGGAGGGTGGGCTGGTCGGTGTGATCGAACCCTCACCCCATCGCGTGGAACCGCCGTGTCCGGTCTTTCTGAAGTGCGGGGGCTGCTCCTACCAGCACATCGACTACCCCCACCAACTCTCCGTCAAGCAAACCCAACTTCGTGAAGCGTTACGCAGACTCGGAGGTATCGAGGCTCCTCCTGTCGGTGAGATGATCCCCTCGCCGGAGCCATACGCCTATCGTAACCGTATCACGGTGCATGTTAAGAACGGGGACATCGGGTTCTTCGCTGAGGGATCGAACAAGGTCGTCCCGGTCGAAAAGTGTCTCATTGCCTCGGGAGAGGTGAATGACGGGTTCCAGGATCTGCGTAAATCTCGTCCTCAGGATGGTAACTACCTTATTGGGGAGAAGAAAAGATATGGAGGCTTCCGTCAGGTGAATAACGCCGTGGCAGAAATCCTGAAAAAAACTGTCCGTGAAGCAGTCAGGCCTTCCGGCGGATCCCCTGCGATCGATGAACTGCTTGTTGATGCCTACTGCGGCGCTGGATTTTTCGGACATGAATTGCAGTCCCTCTTCACCAAGGTGATAGGTATTGAGCGTTCTATTGCCTCCGTGGCTATGGCGAGTCGTCAGGCTGAAGGTAATGAGGAGTATCTTGCGGGGGATGTAGAGCAGATGATTCATGCGGCGCTTTCCGCAGGATCGTCGGCCGGGACTGTCCTCCTGCTCGATCCTCCTTCCGAAGGGCTAGCCGATATGGTGACCGAAATCATTCTGGAAAGACCACCGGCCAGAATTGTCTATGTCTCTTGCAATCCCGCCACCCTAGCGCGCGATGCAAAGCGCCTCACCTTAATCTCCGACCGCTACAGGCTTCTCAAGGTGACTCCGCTTGATATGTTCCCGCAGACCGCCGAAATCGAATCGGTCTCTGTCTTTGAACTTGTCTGAGTATGGCGGCATCCGAGGAGGCGTTGATGATTCGTATCAAGGGGGCTAGGCAGCATAACCTGCGTAATCTCGATGTGGAGATTCCCCGTAATAAACTCGTCGTCATCACGGGGCCGAGCGGATCGGGAAAGTCATCGCTCGCGTTTGACACGCTCTTTGCGGAGGGACAGAGGCGCTATGTCGAGAGTCTTTCGGCTTATGCCCGGCAATTCCTTGATCAGATGCAGAAGCCCGAGGTTGATCATATCGAGGGACTTTCACCGGCAATCGCGATCGAGCAGCGAATCGCCCCTCCCAATCCGCGTTCGACGATCGCTACCACGACCGAAATCTATGATTATCTTCGTGTTCTTTATTCCTCGGTCGGAGTGCCACATGACCCTCAGACGGGTGCTGCTGTTCGCCGCCAATCTCCTCAGCAGATAGGAACTGAAATTCTCTCCTGGGCGGAGGGAACTCGGTTGATGCTTCTTGCGCCCCTTGTCCGCAATGAGGCGGGAGAGTTTCGTGATGTGATCGATCGGGCTCGCCGCGAGGGATTTGTACGTCTCCGGATCGACGGGGAGATCATCGATGTGGGACGTCCCGAGCCGATCAAGTTGCTCAAGACCAAGAAGCATACGATTGAGGCGGTGGTCGATCGATTGGCGTTGAAATCTGAGATTGGCGGCGAGGGGATCCGTGAACGGCTTCTCGATTCGCTGGAGACATCCCTGCGATGGGGGAATAATATGGTGCTGGTGCTTCATCAGGCTCCGGGTGCCTCCGGTTCCTCGTCGGATCAGTGGGAGGAACGTCCCTTCTCCACGGACTTCTGCAATCCCGAAACGGGATTCACCTTGGCGCGACTGACCCCCCGCCACTTCTCGTTCAACAGTCATCTGGGTGCCTGCCCCGCCTGCCAAGGAATCGGCACGGAAGCATTCTGTGATCCCGCTCTGATCGTGGATCCCGAGATGACACTCGGCAAGGGAGCCATCCGCCCTTGGCGCACTCCTGACAAGAGGATGGGCCGCTACTATCAGGCGGTGCTAGAGGCTCTCTGCGAAGCGACCGGTGCCGGCATGGAAACTCCCTTCCGCGATCTGCCAGTGGCTTTTAAGCAGATGCTCTTCTACGGCACGGAGGGTAAATCCCTTACTGGGGAAGGCAAAGGGGGGGCTGCCAAACTCAAGCCTTTCGAGGGGTTGGTGGCCATGGTCGAGCGCCAGATGCAGACCTCGGAAAGCGAACTCAAAAAAAATCGTCTCAAGACATACTTCGCCCGCAAAGCATGCAGCACCTGTGATGGTGCCCGTTTACGCCCAGAGATCCTGGGGGTAATTCTTACGGATACTGATTCTAAAGAATGGAATATTGAGGAACTCTGCTCACTTCCGGCTGCCAAGGCCTGGAAAATTCTGAGCGGACTCCGGCTCTCTGCGACAGAACAAAAAATCACCGAAGACCTTCTCCGTGAGATCTGCGCTCGACTCGGATTTCTGGTGGAGGTGGGACTTGGTTATCTGACCCTTAACCGAGAAAGCGGGACACTTTCAGGAGGCGAGGCTCAGCGCATTAGGCTTGCGACCCAGATCGGATCGGGTCTTGCCGGCGTCCTTTATGTGCTGGATGAACCCAGTATCGGTCTCCATCAGCGCGATAACGAGCGACTTCTGGGGACCCTGCGCGGCCTGAGAGACCTGGGAAATTCCGTCGTTGTGGTGGAGCACGACGAAGAGACGATTCTGGCTGCAGACCATATTCTGGATATGGGACCCGGAGCAGGTCCCAGGGGAGGGGAGATCGTCGCAACGGGTACCCCTGCAGAGATCCTTACCAATCCAGCCTCAGTGACTGGTCAGTTCCTCTCGGGTAAAGCGCGTATTTCAGTGCCCAGAGTCCGACTTCGCCCACCTGTGAAAGGGCCTTCCGGTCCCGGTTGGTTGACGGTCTCCGGTGCCACGGAGAATAACCTGAAGCACCTGACAGTCGGTTTTCCCGTTGGGCTGTTCACCGTGGTCACGGGTGTCTCAGGCAGCGGTAAATCAACACTCGTGAACGACATCCTGCATCGTTCGCTGGCACGTCAGTTCTATGGGGCCAAGGAGACGCCGGGTGCCCACGATGGAATCATGGGATCCGATTCCTTTGATAAGGTCGTGGTGATTGATCAGAGCCCGATCGGTCGCACACCCAGGTCGAATCCGGCAACCTATTCTGGGGTCTTTGGTCCGATCCGTGATCTCTTCAGTGGGCTGCCAGCAGCCAAGGTGCGAGGGTATGCACCGGCCAGATTCTCCTGCAACGTGAAGGGGGGGCGCTGCGAGGGGTGCGAGGGGGATGGAGTGATCCGGATCGAAATGCATTTCTTGGCCGATGTCTTCGTCGAGTGCGAACTCTGCCGTGGCAGGCGTTTTAATCGTGAGACGCTGGAAATCTCCTACAAAGGAAAGAATATCTCCGACGTGCTGGAAATGACGATCGACGAAGCCTCAGGATTCTTCCGCCCCATACCGGCTATCCATGGGAAACTGGAGGTGCTTCAAGAGGTCGGTCTCGGTTATCTGAAGCTCGGTCAGTCGGCCACAACCCTCTCCGGAGGAGAGGCCCAGCGACTAAAACTTGCCAGCGAGCTCTCCAAGAAAGCGACCGGCCGGACACTCTACCTGCTCGACGAACCGACAACTGGACTTCATTTTGCAGATATTCAGAAACTGCTCGAAGTGCTCCTAAGGTTGCGCGAAGGCGGAAATACACTCATCGTCATTGAACACAATCTAGAAGTCATCAAATGCGCGGACTGGATCATCGATATGGGCCCCGAAGGGGGAGAACAGGGAGGGGAACTCGTGATCAGCGGGACACCCAACGAGGTTTCGGAGCATCCCTTAAGTCATACTGGATTTTGGTTGCGGCGAGTGCTGGATCGTTGATCCTCCCCTCCAGCATCTTGTGGGCCTTGCCGGGTAATGAACCGGCGCCGGTTGATCTCGCCAAGCAGGCCTACGCCGAGAATCTTCCCCAAGTTTCTGTCGCTGTTCTAAGAACCCAGATCCAGCAGGAACTGGGTCCCGCTAAGAAAATAGATCTGACGCGTCGTCTGGTCGACCTTCTCGTGACGGGTGGTCGTTACGAAGAAGCGCTAGCGGTGATTGCCAATCAGGATTCGGTGAATGATACGAAGTTTGCCTTCTGGAAGGGGATCTCTCTCTTGGGAACTGGCGACGCAGTCACGGCCAAAGGAATCTTCGCTATTCTGCATAAATCGGCTGTCTCGGTGCCCGGGATCTCGCCTGATCACATTACCCTTTGCTTGGCCAGATCTCTCCGTGCGAACAACGAGTCTGCCGAAGCGCTTGATGTGCTGGGGACAATTTCAGTGGACTCTCCGTTGGCTGAGGATGTGCTGCTTGAAAAGGGCGCGGATTTGATTGCCCTAGGCCGCCCTGATGAAGCTCTGAAGTTGATGCAAACAGGCTCTTTTCAAAGCAAGGAGGGTAAGGCCTCTGCAATCTACCTGAAGGCCCTTTCGAGTTGGCGCATGGGGAAAACTGCAGAGGCCAATAATTTCTTTGCCTTAATCCTGCCGATTTCCCCTTGGACATCCTCCGCCTCCACCTTGGGGGCCGCACTCTGTTTAGCCTCCTCATCGAATGCTCCCAAGGGAATTGATCTCCTGGAGAAGCATCTTGAGACGGTCGACGAGTCGCCTTTGATGGAAGAGCAGTTCCGCCTTCTTGATCAACTCTACGTATCTTCCGGCACATCCTCCGTGACCACGTTGAAAAAATGGGCTCTCGATGGTTCAAAGCCTGCCCGGGCAAAGTTGGCGGCTTACTACCAGGCCAAAAATGTGCTGAGACTCCATCAAGCCGAGGAAGGCGAGTCACTTCTGCAGGCATTTATCAGGAAGTACCCTGAGGATCCCTTGGCGGATCAGGCCAGACTTCTGCTGGCTTCTTCCTTGCTTCAGCGTGGCCTTACAGCTGATTCGTTGGTCTGGAGTGGCGACCTTACGGAAGCTGCGCCCGGAATTAGGGCGCGGTTAGCTTTTCTCAGAGGTCTTGCTAACGCGTCGTTTGGCAAGCTGGATCAGGCCAAGTCGGAATTCCAAACCGCAGTATCACTCGATCCTACACTTGGAGGAGAGGCTCTTTTCAATAAGACGGTTCTGGTTGCCACAACGGATAAGGGTTCGCTGGATCTCTCGCAGGCTGCCAAGGCCATCGTGGAGATGAACTCGGGAGAGCCCTCCGGGGAAATGGAATTCCAGATTGCCCTTGATCTTGCACGTCGCGGAGAGACGTCGGCACTGCCCCTCCTTGCCAAGATCGCCGATGGTTCATCCTCACCGACTCTCAAATCCCGCGCCCGACTTGCTGCTGCCGAACTCAACATGAAGTCGGGTAAGGGGGAGGACGCGAATCAGAATCTCTCGAAGGCGGTGCATGATTATTCTGGAGAACCTGAGAGGGAAGAATATCTGGGTGTTTTTCTGAAAGATACGGGTAGGAAATCCGACGCCTCAGCCGTCTCGGTGGCTGCCCGTGCATTTCTTTCAGCTCATCCCGATTCTCGATTTGCCTCGGAAGTCCGATTGAAACTTGCTGAAACGCTCCTCTCCTCAGGCGATGAACAGGGAGCAAGGGTTCAGTTTGAGCAACTTGCCTCGACGGGTGTAGGTAGTGACCTTCAGCGACGATCCCTCTTCCTTGCTGCTCAATCGGCCTCCCGTGCGATGGACCCCGCATCCATTGATGATTCGCTGATGCTCTTGGAGCGGGTTGCCTCGACCGGTACCAACGATCAACTCGTATGGCAGGCAAGACTCCAGGAAGGATCGCTTAAAAACTCCCAGAATCTCCCGCTGGAAGCTCTGGCGATCTATGACAAGATCCTTGCTTCTAGGTCATTTGCGAATGGCGCTGGTCCGGACGATGAAATCTACGCTGCCGCTCTCATGGCCAAGGGGGATACCCTGCACCAACTGGGTGCAAAGGATCCGGCGCGCGAGTGGGAGGCCGTAAGCACTTGGCGCCAACTCACGTCTGATACCTCGCTGCCCGTGCGGTGGCGCAATCAGGCCCTTTGCAAGAGTGGCATGGTCCTGGAGGGCCTCAAGCAGGACGATGCGGCTCTTGCAGCCTATTACGATGCCTTCAAGAATCCGCGAACTGAGGATCCGGAACAACTTTGGCACGATAAGGCCGCCTTTGAAGCGGCGAGATTACTGGAGAACCGAAGGCAGTGGAACGATGCCGTAACCCTTTACTCCCAGGTTCAGGCTGAAGCAGGTCCCAGGTCGGAGGAGGCCAAGGCCAGGTTGACCAAGCTGCGGTTACAAAACTTTCTCTGGGAAAACTAAAGCTTTCTGACAAAATCCATCCCTTCATGAGCCCACACATCAAACTCTTCAGTCCGGGACCCGTTGAGGTCTCCGAGAAAACTTTCCAAGCTTTCCGTAAGCCGATGATCGGACACCGAGGCAATGACTTCAAGAAGCTGTATGCTTCTGTCCAACCGGGGTTGCAGCAACTGTTTCACACGCAGCGGCCTGTTTACATCTCCACCTCCTCAGCTTGGGGGATCATGGAAGGAGCTCTTCGCAACCTAGTCAAGGGGAAGGTCCTGAACTGCATGACCGGTGCTTTTTCCGACAAGTGGAATGATGTCGCCAAACGCTGTGGCTACGAAGCCGAGAAGCTTCAGGTCGAGTGGGGTAAGCCAATCACTCCCGAACTGCTGCGTGAGCGTCTCTCAAAGGGAGATATCGACGTCGTGACACTCATCCACAACGAGACCTCGACGGGGTGCATGAATCCTATCAAGGAACTGACCGATGTCCTGAAGCAGTTCCCCGAGGTGCTTCTTATCGTCGACACCGTTTCCTCATTCTCCGTTCTTCCCGTCCCGATGGATGAACTTGGTATCGACGTCATGCTGACAGGGAGCCAGAAGGCTCTGGCTCTTCCCCCAGGCATGGCTCTCTTCTCCGTTTCCGAGAAGGCCATGAAACGCGCCGCCGAGATCAAGGGACGTGGCTATTACTTTGATTTTATTGAGTTCCAGAAGAACCACGAGGGTGACATGACGCCGAGTACCCCCGTTATCTCTCATATCTATGCGCTTCAGTCGAAGCTTGAGGATATTGCCGCCGAAGGACTTGAGAACCGATATATCCGTCACAAGGCGACTAACTCTCTCGTCCACGACTGGGTGAAAGCCCGAGGTTGGGAGTTTTTTGCCCCCGAGGGGTATCGCTCTGTCTCCTTGACCTGTGTGAAGAATAACAAGGGGACTGACGTTGCTGCATGGATTGGCCGTCTTAAGTCCAAGCACTCCTGCATCATCGATGGCGGCTACGGCAAGATCAAGGGGGAGACATTCCGTATCTCGAACATGGGTGACGAGACTGTGGAGACGATCTCTCAGTTGCTTACCTGGCTCGACGACACCGCTGAATAAGCTTTTAGACTGAAGTCTAAGGGCTGTTGGCCGGAAGAAACTCCAGCTTAACAGTTTGGGCAGGTTTCTATCCCTCTTTCCTTAATAGTCTAATAGTCTTCAAAACATCCACCTGATCAACTATGAGCCGCTACAAGGATACCGTTCGCCTGCCCAAGACCGCTTTCCCGATGAAGGCGGGCCTTGCACAGCGTGAACCGGAGCTTTTGGCCAAGTGGGAGAACGTGGGACTCTACGCTTCCATTCAAAAGGCCCGTGATGGTGCCCCGAAGTATGTACTGCATGATGGCCCTCCCTTTGCGAACGGAGATGTCCACATGGGGACGGCACTCAACAAGGTGCTCAAGGATCTTGTCGTCAAATCTAAGACGATGGCTGGATTCCAAGCCCCTTTTATTCCGGGATGGGATTGCCACGGTCTCCCGATCGAGTTCCGTGTGGTGAAGTCATCGGTCGGCCTCACGCCGCTTCAGGTGCGGCAGAAGTCCGAGGAGTATGCCCGCAAGTTTATTGATATCCAGCGTGGCCAGTTCCGTCGGCTTGGAGTATTCGGCGATTGGGAGCATCCTTATCTGACGCTCGATCCGACTTATGAGTCGGCAATCATTCGTTCCTTTGGGCGCATGGTCGAGAAGGGACTTGTTTATCGGAGCAAGAAGCCGGTTCTTTGGAGCACAGGTGCCCAGACTGCGTTGGCTGAGGCTGAGGTAGAGTATCAGGAGAAGACCTCGCCCGCGATCTTCGTGAAGTTCGAGGTTGAGGCTTTCGAGGCCACCCGTATGGGGCTCCCTGCTGACAAGCCTCTTAGTATTGTCATCTGGACCACTACGCCTTGGACTCTCCCCGCCAACCTTGCGATCGCTGTTCATGCGGACTTCGACTATGTCCAGTTGGAGAACGCAGCGGAGCGCTTGATCGTTGCCGCGGGCCTTGCCGAAAAGTTCAAGGAGTCAACCGGATTGGAACTCTCACAGCAAGGGGATGCCCGTAAGGGATTTGCCTTACAAGGGTTGCAAGCACGGCACCCCTTCCTGCCACGCACGGCCACGATCCACACGGCTGAGTTCGTCACGCTTGAGACCGGAAGCGGTTGCGTCCATATTGCTCCCGGACATGGTGACGACGATTACCAACTTGGGCGCAAGGTCGGCCTCGAACTCCTCTCTCCAGTTGACGATTACGGAAAGTTCACCGAAGAGTGCGGTGTTCCATCCCTTGTGGGGAAGAACGTCTTCGAGGGAAATGAGGAGGTGATTCGGATTCTCACGGAGAAGAACGCCCTGCTCGGTCGCCAAGATTATCAGCACAGTTATCCCCACTGCTGGCGCTCGAAGACACCGATCCTCTTCCGCGCGGTGGAGCAGTTCTTCATTCGTATTGATGCCCTGCGTGAGACTGCTCTTAAGGAAATCGATGCCACCAATTGGATCCCTCATTGGGGCAGGAACAGAATCCGTGGAACTGTCGAGTCGCGTCCCGACTGGTGCATCTCCCGCCAGCGTTCCTGGGGAGTTCCTCTACCTGTTTTCTACACACCTGAAGGTGATCCGATCCTAGATCCGTCAGTTATTACAAAGGTCTCGGAAGTCGTTGCCGAGCGCGGCTCGAATGCTTGGTTCTCTCTCGATGACGCAGAGTGGTGCCGCCTGACGGGCGCTCCCGCTGGATCTGTTCGTCGTAATGACACCCTTGATGTCTGGATTGACAGTGGCGTGAGTCATGAAGCTGTCTTGCGTGGAAGACCCGAGTTACAATTTCCTGCAGATCTTTACCTCGAGGCCACCGACCAGCACCGCGGGTGGTTCCAGTCGTCGCTGATGACCTCGGTGGCCCTGAATGAAAAAGCACCCTACAAAACTGTCCTGACACATGGATTTGTGGTCGATGTCGATACCCGTCAGAAGATTTCGAAGTCGAACCAAGGCAAGGATGGCGGGGGGTACCAGAAACCGACAGAAGCCGATCATTTCGTGAAGACGTATGGGGCCGATATCGTCCGCCTTTGGGCCAGTAGCGTTCAGTTCACCGATGATGTTCCCTTCTCCGAGGAAATCTTCGCCCGCCTAACCGATACCTATCGTAGGATCCGAAACACCCTGCGCATCCTGCTTGCCAATCTGGCTGACTATGATGCCGCCACTCCTGCTGCGGAACCGACATCGATTGACCGTTGGATCCTTGCACGGCTCCAGGAGACGGTGAACACATGTACCAAGGCTTACGAAGAGCTCGCCTTCCAGAAAGTCTACCAAGCGATCAACCAGTTTTGTGCCGTCGAACTTAGCAGCATTTACGTTGATGTGACCAAGGATCGTCTCTACTGCGACTCGGTATCGTCGACAAGACGCCGAGCCACGCAGGCAGTCATGGCAAAGGTCTTTGGCGATTTGGTACGGTTGCTGGCACCGATCTTGGCTTTCACGGCTGAAGAGGCTTGGGGTTATGTGCATCCCGAGAGTTCCGTTCACCTTGAGCTTTTCCCAGAAGTGAAGGAGCCTGATCAGGAGATCCTAGCCCGTTTTGAGTCCTTCCAGAATCTTCGTGCAGAGGTTGCTCAGGTACTCGAAAAAGCCCAGCGCGATGGAGTTGTGGGTAAACCGCTCGAAGCAACCGTTCAGGTGACCACCGATGACCCCGTTCTTCTTGCTGCTGCGGGTGAAGGAGTGGCCGAGATCGAAGAGTTCCTTATCTTGAGCAATCTCTCCATCGCCAAAGGAGAGAGGGGAGTTGTTATCGGCAAGTCGGAAAGCGAGAAGTGCGAACGCTGCTGGAGACACCGCCCCGAGGTGGGATCCCATACGGAGCATCCGACTCTATGCGGGCGGTGTGTGGAGGCTGTGGAGTCATCCGGAACATCTCACCCTTAACTTTGATTATGAGCCTGATCGCAGCAGGTATAAGCATTCTTCTCCTTGTCATTCTTGATCAGGAATCCAAGCTCCTGATTCAGAGTTCGATTCCGTTTCTGAGTTCCATTACTGTGATTCCCGGATTTTTCAATCTGACACACCTTCACAATACTGGGGCGGCCTTCGGAATGTTGAAAGACAGTAACCTCTTCTTCGTGATTCTAGCCCTAGTCGCCTTGGTCGCCCTGATCGTTTCTCGCCGCCACTTTGCCGGAAAACTGATGGGCACCGGTTGGGTGCTCTTGATAGCCGGAATCATTGGAAACATCACCGATCGCCTGCGATTGGGACATGTCGTTGACTTCCTAGATTTCCAGTTAGCGGGCTATCACTGGCCTTCTTTCAATGTAGCAGACTCTTGCATCTGTATCGCAGCCGGATTGTTTCTCTTGAGCAGTTTTCAACCACCGCCAAAATCATCCCAATCATGAGTACAAAGACCCCTGTCAGTCCCCGCGATAGCCAACACGGACTAGTCTACTTTCCGAGGATGGTCGACAAGATCCGTCTCCATGCTGCTGGCGAGTTGGCGGAGGACTGCATCCCTAATCTCGGGAAGGGCTTTGATGATCGTTGCTGCAAGTTCCTTGAAATCGATTATGCCGGTCTCGTTTCTGCCGTTGGTTCCACCTTATCCACTGAAGAGGCGTGGAACTGGGTGATTCAACACGGCAAGGCTCCCTCCGAGGAGCAGATCGAGGTATGGAGCAGTTTCATGAGCAAGCGCGGATGGCGCGACGAGGTCAATGAGATCCTGATCCGAAGAAAAAAGGAGAGTGGCTTTGAGGATCGAGACGATATCAAGACAATGTTCGACTATATCGATGCCGATGAAGGGCGCCCAGTACCCCCTTTTATGGCTTCCTAAGAATTTCAGGCGTCGATCGTAGCACCGATCTTCACGGTTACCTGCCAGTGGGCGACCTTGCCATCTTCAAGGTGAGCCCTAGTCTCAACTACCTCCAACCAGCGGAGGTTCTCTTCGGTTGTCGTCGCTTGGGCGACGGCATTTTGCACGGCATCCTCGATGCTCTTTGTGGAGGATCCGACGAGTTCTATTTTTTTGTAGGTGTGATTGCTCATAAGGTAGTTATCGCGCCGGAATAGATTTTTGTCCAACAATCGAGTTGCTTGGATTTTTGGCCACGATACGAACGAGTAACTGGGTCAGCAGGGTTTCATCCGATGCTTGGCCACTCAAGAGTTTCTGATTGGCATCACGGCAAGCCAGAAAGGCTGATACGAGGTGATCGCGATCGAAGAGTCCCGAGTTCATGGCGGCGAGTCCGATGCTGTAGGAGTTGATACCTCCATCCTTCTTCCGTGGAAGATGAGCGATCTCTTCAGGACGGAGTCGATTCAGTTCGGAAGTAAAATAGTTAGCCTGTGAGGGAGGTTTTAACCGATGCCTCTCCATGAGATCTTTGGCGAGCAGGAGATTTCGGACCGTAGGAACAATGGCGGCCAGCAGGATGCCAATGGTATTTTCACCCTGCCGTCGGAGTTGGGCAAGGGTATCGAGGCAGAGGGGGAGATTCCGCTTATTGATGGCGTCACTGAGATCAAAAATACCGCCGGCACGAGTGAAGGGGACGAGGTCCCTCACGAGGGACTCAGGGATGGTGGTCGAGGCTCCTGCGGACGTGACAAGTTTTGCCAGTTCGGCGTCGAGTTGCCCCGTATTGGCTCCGACACGAGTTGTCAGGACAACAGCTGCCTGCGGTTCGATCTTCACTCCTCTCTCCCTGCAGCGTCGAACCACCCAGTCGATCAGATCCTCCTCAGTCCCATTGAATCCGAAGTCCGGCTTATCACAGAGTGTTGTGGTCGCGAGTGAGCAAAGTGATTTGTAGAAGGATTTCCGTTTATCCGGTTCCGGGGCACTGATCAGTAAGGTGATTCCCTGGGGAAGTCCCTCTTCGAGAACCTTGAGCAGCTTTTCAAGAGACTCTTGGACGGCTTCGGAGCGTCCTTGAACCGAGTCCTTCAGAAAAGTAACCCCTTTCATCCAGACAAGCTTTCCCCCGCCGAAGAAGGGGAGAGTTAAAACGGCCTGTAGAGTGCTCTCCACCATATCAACGGAGCAGTCGACCGTATCTGCGGGAGCCTCGATGATCTCCAGGCCGAACTCTCCTGCATCCGTAGGCGCTAACTCTGCCACCAATCCCTTGGCCTTGATGCGCACCTCAGCCTCATCGCTTCCGGTCACGAAGTGGAGGTTCGGGTTTTTGGCAGATGCCGGGGTTTTGCGGGTGGCCATGTGAGAAAGACTGAAAGCTAAAACTCTGAAAGAAGAAGGATAAAAAATCTATCGTTTCCAGCCTTTCTTGGCTTTTGCTGGCTTACCTTTCCCCTTGGATCTGTTGCTCATCGCGGCAGTGACTGCTCCTCCGCCCTTGAGTTCCATAATCTGGTCACGGAGTAGTGCTGCACGTTCGTACTCCATTTTGCCCGATGCTTCCTTCATCTCAAGTTCGAGTTCCCTGATCAGGGTGGCTACATCCAACGGTTGCTCCTCTACGCGGGCGGAGCCCACTTCATCTCCCTCCAGGATTACTCGGAGGCTCTCCTGCACGGGGCGCTTCACGCTGTGAGGGGTAATGCCATGCTCGCGGTTATGTTCCATCTGGCGCCGTCTGCGATCTTCAGTGACATCCAGTAGATCGCGGATGCTTCCGGTGATCTTGTCCGCGAAGAGAACGACTTCCCCATTCACGTGACGAGCGGCTCGTCCGGCTGTCTGAATGAGGGAGGTCCGGCTGCGGAGGAAGCCTTCCTTATCAGCGTCAAGCACGCATACAAGACTCACCTCGGGAAGATCAAGCCCTTCACGCAGGAGATTGATACCGATCAGGATATCAAATTCGCCAGTCCTGAGCGAGCGGAGAATCTCGACGCGTTCAATCGTATCAATGTCGCTGTGCAGATAGCGGACCTTCAGGCCGACATCCTTGAGGTAATCGGCAAGATCTTCTGCGGTACGCTTGGTCAGCGTGGTGATGAGGACCCTTTCCCCTGCTTCCACTCTGCCACGGCAGAGTTCGATGGTTTCGTCTATCTGACCATTGAGAGGGCGGACCATGATGCGGGGATCGAGCAAACCTGTCGGACGTATGATCTGCTCCACGATGAGTTGGGATCCGGGTGTCTTGGTGTCAAGTGCCTCGTTTGCCTTGTTGGGGGTGATCGCACTCAAGGGGAGCGGAGTCGGGGGAAGTGACGCGAAGTCAATGTAGCCAGTGTTTCCGACAACGCTGTTACGAAGCTCCAGGGTGGCCGGGGTGGCGCTGACGTAAAGGCCCTGCCCGGTAACATCCATGAATTCCGTGAAATTGAGGGGCCGGTTGTCGAGAGCGCTGGGCAGGCGGAAGCCATATTCCACGAGTGTCATCTTTCGGGCGCGATCTCCTGCATACATCCCCCCGACCTGAGGGAGGGTGGCATGGGATTCATCCACAATGAGCAGAGTGTCCTCTGGAAGGAAATCCATCAACGTGTAGGGCCGTGATCCAGGTTCCCGGCCGGTCAGGTGGCGCGAGTAGTTCTCTATGCCGTTGCAGTAGCCCATCTCCTGCATCATCTCAAGATCGTACTCGGTCCTCATCTTGAGGCGCTGGGCTTCGAGAAATTTTCCGTTCTCCTCGAACCAAGCGACGCGCTCGATCATCTCGGCTTTGATCTTGTGCATGGCGCTCTGCATTTTATTCTTCGGCGTGACGAATTGCTTGGCAGGGAAGAGTGTCAGATGGGTGAGTTCTCCGCGGGATTTTCCCGTCAATGGATCGAACAGGGCCATCCTGTCGATCTCATCACCGAAGAATTCAATGCGCACTGCCTCCTCGTCGTTCTGGGCCGGGAAGACCTCGACAACATCTCCACGGACTCGGAACTTCCCGCGTGCGAACTCGATTTCGTTACGTTCGTAGAGCATCTCGACAAAGCGCCTGAGAACCTCCTCCCTACTGATCTGATCACCCTTCTTCAGGGTGATGACCATCTGCAGGAAATCTTCTGGTGAAGCCAGACCGTAGATGCAGGAGACGCTGGAGACCACGATCACATCGCGCCGTGTCAGGAGGGAACTTGTGGTGGAGAGACGGAGGCGCTCGATCTCCTCATTGATCGAACTGTCCTTCTCGATGTAGGTGTCCGAGCGGGGAATATAGGCCTCGGGCTGGTAGTAGTCGAAGTAGCTGACGAAGTACTCGACTGCATTATTGGGGAAGAACTGCTTGAACTCCGAATAGAGCTGGGCGGCCAGCGTCTTATTGTGCGACATCACCAGCGTCGGTCGATCCAGATTCCTGATGATGTTGGCGGCCGTGAATGTTTTTCCCGATCCGGTCACCCCGAGCAGGGTCTGATGACGGTTTCCTTCACTGATCGAGCGTGTCAGCTTCTCGATGGCCTGAGCCTGATCTCCCTGAGGTTGGTAGTCGGAGCGGAGATCGAAGGGCATCGGGCGGAAAGGATAAGAAATCAGAGATGAAATGGGGAAACTCTTAATATCTATTGAAATCAGGAGTCCTGCAACAGATGGGAAAGGAAAAATGGGTGACTCCTTACCATTCGATTCTGGCGAAGGAGTCATCTGCATAGTAGAGTGACTGGATGAACAAGCGCCTGCTCGACCCCGCTCTTCTTCCGATCCTTGCAAAGATCGAGGCTGGGGAACGTCTGAGTGGTGAAGAGGGATTGGCTCTCTATACATCCCGGGATCTGAACGGGCTTGGTTATTTGGCGAATATCGTCCGCAAGCGGAAGAATGGCAATGTGGCCACCTACGTCTTCAACCGCTATGTGAATTATTCCAACATTTGCATCCTGAACTGCCAGTTCTGTGCCTTCAGTGCCAAGAAGCGGGATGTCCATGCCTTCGAGATGGCGATTCCTGAAGTTGCGGCTAAAACGAGGGAGGCTTGGGAGGGGGGGGCCACGGAGATCCATATGGTTGGGGGATTGCATCCCACGCTTCCTGCCTCCTGGTACCTTGATCTCCTTAAGGCGATGAAGAAGGCGGCTCCCGGTATCCATATAAAGGCCTTTACAGCAATCGAGATCCGTCACTTAGCAGACCGTATTTTTAAAAAACCGCTCAAGGAGACATTGGAGATCCTGCGTGAAGCTGGTTTGAATGCTCTGACAGGTGGTGGGGCTGAAATTTTCGATCAAGGTGTCAGGGATACAATCTGCCGAGGTAAAGAGACAGGTGAAGAGTGGTTGGAGGTACACCGAGCTTGGCATCAGATGGGCCAAAAGAGCACCGCTACCATGCTCTATGGGCATGTCGAGACTGCCGCGCAGCGGATTGATCACCTTCTTAAGTTACGCGGGCTTCAGGATGAGACCCATGGGTTCACGGGTTTCATCCCCTTCGCTTTCGTCCCCGAAACCACGGAACTCGCGCATATTCGCCCCGCCTGCTCATCGGATGAACTGAAGAATCTGGCCATCTCCCGCCTGATGCTCGACAATTTTGACCACATCACCGGGTACTGGATCAGTCTTGGCCTACCGCTTGCCTCCATCGCTCTTAATTACGGGGTGGATGATCTGCATGGGACAATCCAAGAGGAGAAGATTTTCCACATGGCTGGCGCCAAGACCCCTCAACAGCAGACCATTGCATCAATGGAGAAGGCAATCAGGGAGGCGGGGAGGGAACCGATGCAGAGGAATACCTTCTACGAGCGTATTGTGTCGACTGGTTCCCGAAAGCAGGTTTCTGAAGCGGTCCCAGCGTGACAGAGTCAGTCCCTAGGATTGGTTGCGTTCCCTATCTGAACGCCCGCCCGCTTTTGGAAGGATTGGAGGGCTGCGTAGCACACGTTAAGAAGATTGTCCCTGCGAAGTTATTTGATCATTATCAGGCAGGCGAGTTTGATGCCGCATTGCTCTCCTCAGTCGATGTTATCAGCATGGATGATTCCGAGGTGGTTGACGGGGTTTCGATCTCCTCTAAGGGAGAAGTCCAAAGCGTGGTCATGGCCTATACCAAAGATCTTCAGGGAATCACCAAGGTAGCCTTAGATCCCTCATCCCATACCTCGAATGCGCTCTTACGAATCGTGCTGGAGGAATTTCATGGAATCTTCCCCGACTATGTCCAATCCGAATCTATTGAGTTATATAAAAATGCCCGATTGGTGATCGGCGATCCGGCACTTTCTTTGCGAAAACAAGCCCTTGGATCAGATGTCCGATTTCTCGATTTGGGGGGTGAATGGTTTCGCAATACAGGACTGCCTTTTGTCTTTGCATTATGGGCACTTAAGAAAGATTATACTAATAAAAAGGAAATATCAGATTTGCTACGCTCTTGTAAGAACCTTGGATTGTCCCATCGCCGCGAGATCGCAGTCTTGGAAGATGATCCCGACTTTGCCCTGTATTACCTGACCGAGTCGATCCGCTACGATTTGGGCGTGGAGGAGAAGC
>WBXH01000008.1 GCA_008933015.1 Verrucomicrobiota bacterium
CACGGGGAATTTGTCTTTGCTTCAGGAGCCCTGAAGTCCCTTGCGACTTCAATGATGAAGATTGCCAATGACCTCCGCTGGTTGGCATCCGGTCCCCGTTGTGGTCTGGGTGAGATTTCCCTCCCTGAGAACGAACCTGGTTCCTCTATCATGCCGGGCAAGGTTAACCCGACACAATGTGAGGCTGTCACGATGATCGCTGTGCAGGTGATGGGGAATGATTCGGCCATCGGTATTGCCGCATCTCAGGGTAACTTTGAGCTGAATGTGTTCAAACCAGTCATCATTCACAACTTTCTCCATTCCGTCCGTTTGCTCTCAGATGCCTGCCATTCCTTCACTGAACACTGTATCGTCGGCATTGAGGTCAATCGAGAGACTATTGCCGGCTATGTGGAGAATTCCCTGATGCTTGTGACGGCTCTGAATCCACACATTGGATATGATAAAGCCGCACAGATTGCAAAGAAGGCCCATAAGGAGAAGAGCAGTTTGAAAGATGCAGCCGTTACCTTAGGGTACCTGACTCCGGAACAATTTGACCAATGGGTTGTGGCGGCCTCCATGACCCATTCCTAGCCTCGTTAAAATCCTCCCCCGTATCAACCCGGGATGATTCAGGACCATTTAAACACTCCACCGATAACTCGTCCCGCAGGGAATCCGCTTACCATCCAATGTTCCCTCTAGGCCGAGGTTGATCGCGTCACAGGAGCCTCCGATGCGTTCCAATCTTTTACTGATGACTGCTTCCGGTGTTCCTCCTGCAAATGAGTCAATTGCTGAACCGTAGGTGTTTAGAAGCAGAAAAAGAGGTTGGTCGGAGAGAACTTCTTGCGCGGCGTCGAGAAGGTAGGGGAGATGTTCAGAAAGCTTCCAGAGTTCACCTTTTTTACCACGCCCAAAGGTAGGAGGGTCCATGATAATCCCGTCGTAGCGATTGCCCCGTCGGATTTCCCGCTGCAGGAAGGTGAGGGCATCCTCGACGATGTAATGGATCGGTTGTCCGCCGAGGCCTGAAATCCGTGCGTTTTCGGAGCACCAGAAGACCATGGCGCGCGCAGAATCGACATGTGTCACCGAGGCGCCTGCTGCACCAGCGGCAAGAGTTGCTCCACCGGTATAACCAAAAAGATTCAGAACTTTCGGGATATTATTGCGATGCTCACTGCCACTGATAAGATCAGTAATCCAGTCCCAGTTCGTGGCCTGTTCAGGAAAGAGACCGAGATGCTTGGATTTTGTCGGCTTGATCAGGAAGGAGAGTGATCCTCGATTCACGATGCAGGGATCGGGGATTGGAGTCTTCCATGACCAAGTTCCTCCCGTAGCAAGATCTCCGGAATAGCAGCCATCATGCGGAGGCAAAATTCCCGCATTCTGCCATGGCCATTTGGCTTCTGACTCGGGGCGTAGAATGGTAGCACCGTTCCAGCGCTCAAGGCGCTGTCCATACCCCGAGGCTAGAAGCTCATATCCCTTCCAAGATCGCTCTTCCGATGTGTTCTTATCTTGAGGGGAACTCATAATGATACAGATTGCTCACCCGCGATAATCTGATGCGGATACCTGATAAAAAAGAGCAACACATCGTGCTGAAATAAGGCGAAGTTTAGAATTTTGCGTGAAATGCGCTCCAGACCTGGTAGCCGATCAGAAAGATCATGAGGAGAACATAGAGGCGCAAGATCCAGAGCAGCGCCAAGGTGGTGGCCCCTAGTTTACGACGACCGAATAGAGGTTTCGTTGAAGCCAGCTGATCGGGCTCCAGGACTTCATGAATCCAAGCGTAATTGGCATGTGATGATGTCATCGAGGTGGAGTCCGTGTTTTTCATGAAGTGGTAAGTAGGTGAGGAAAGATGGTCAGAATTCCATAAGCCAGTCCGGCAAGGATCAGAAAGATGGTGACGCCGATTCCAAAGACGTTTCCTAGGATTCGGTTGGCATGCTGACCCATGATCTCCTTGTCATTGACCAGTAGGAGCAAGAAAACGATCGCAGGAGGCATTGCAAGGACGGCGATGACATTCACGATGAGCGTGATAAAAACGAGAGGTGCATTTGGGATCAGCACGAGAAGTGCCGCGATGCCAGCCGCGGCAAAGAGGAAGGCGTAGAATGGTATATTCTCCTTCATCGGGCTGTTGATGCTGGCGGATCGTCCCGAGACTTCACCGAAAGCATAAGCTGAGGAGAGAGAAATGGTGAGGGCCGCCACGATGCCCGCCTCAAAGAGGCCGAGGGCGAAGAGACTGGCACCGATATTTCCGACATGTGGAATGAGGGCTTTGGCAAAATCAGCACCTTGAAAGTTCGAGGCATCCACGTGGTGAGTGAAGAGCGGAACGGTTGCAAGCAAGGTGGCACTGGCTGCAACGGCGGCAAGAAGAGCCCCAAGAGCTGTGTCGACCCGTCCATGAGTGATGTCCTTAGGTGTGAGTCCTTTGTCAACAACGGCGCTCTGCTGGAAGAATAGCATCCAGGGGGTAACAGTGGCTCCTATATTTGACATGATGAGAAGCATGAATGCAGCATTCACACCACCGGGAAGAGGTCCCCAGGTGAAGAAGGCCTTCACGACATCAGAGGCGACGGGATGTGCCATGACAGCCACGGGAATGAAGATCAGATTGAAGATGGCAAAGCTTAGGACAATTCGCTCCCAGGTCCAGTATCGCTGGGTCGCCACCGCAGCGACAATCAGGAGAAAAGCACCCAAGACCGATACCGCAGCGGGGACGTGGAAGAATCCCAAACCGGCGCGAATCGCAATGAACTCCGTGACCAGGGTGAGTAAATTTCCAAAGACGAGGTCGCCCATGGCAAACCATCCCCAGAATTTTCCGAACCGCTCATTGATCAGCTCCGCATGTCCCTTCTTGGTGACTGCTCCCAATCGCACAGTCATCTCCTGTACCACATAGGCCATTGCGAAGGTCAGTAAAATGAATGGCAGGAAGAATCCGATCCCGTAGGACGCTCCCGTTGTGGCATAGGAAATCATACTAGGACCGTCGTTCTCGCCGAGCATGACCAAGATGCCCGGGCCAAGGAGGACCCAGAAGAGCCTCATGGGTCTTCGTTCCTCACGATGACGCTTTACATGACGTCTATCTTCAGCGCGCTTGATATCTTCCTGACTTACTCGCGCTGCCTTTGATAAATTCAAGGCTGAGTCGTCCCGTTCATTCATTCCCCTCATTGAGTGTGAAACTGACCGCGCGGTCAATTGGATTGTAGCCCATACTACAAAATACCCCCAAGGCTATACTTTTTTTAAAAAAAGCTCCGCGACTGAGCAAAATTCCGGTAATTCCATCAAGGACCAGTGGTTTAATTTTTTGAAGCATCCTAAAACCAATATCTTGCTGCCGGAAAACGAGGTGTCTCCTTCGTCCACCATGGAACACAGCGCCGCTTACCAGCGATTGACTCGGGAACAACATGCTCAGGAACGAGCTCAAGATTATGTCGAGGCAATTGCCGACCTGATCCAACTCCGGGGTGAAGCACGCGCCGTTGATCTGGCAAGGAGTCTCGGGGTGACTCATGTGACCGTAATCAGCACGGTCGAAAGACTCATGCGTGATGGATTGGTTACCACGGAACCGTACCGATCGATTTTTTTAACCAAGAAGGGAAAGCTTCTGGCCGCTCAAGTGAAGAAACGACATGAAACAGTGATAGCTTTTTTGGAGGCGCTTGGTATTTCCCGCAGCGTGGCTCGAGCGGATGCGGAGGGAATTGAGCATCACGTCAGCGAGGAGACATTGGCGGCTTTTGAAAGATTTCTTGGACTTGGAACTTCTTAACTAATGACGATAATCCTTTATTATCTGTTTTCTTCTTGAATAGAAGTGATGCTTTTTCTAGCTATTGATTTTCACGCACATGTCCACTTTCAAGCAATTGGCATCCAAACTTGGCATCTCCGATAGGCAGTTGAGGCGGTATGCTGAGGCGGGTAAGATCACTGGGGTTTATACTACGAAAGGTGGACACTGGCGGTTACGCGGACAATTGACTGATACCCGTGTTGAGCGTGCCCGCAAAGTCCTCAGGTTAACCCCATTGATTGCTCAAAATCGAAGGAAGCAACATTTCAAGAGGGCTAATGTGTTGATCAAGGATGTTCAAAAACAGTGGAAGCAGACGTTTGAGCCTCCTAAAAAGAAAATTGCTAAAACAAGTAGTCTTAAATCTGGAAAAAATACTTCTGCTGATGGTGCCGTTCAAGGTGATCTGTTTTCACAATGGTGAAATTAGTGACGAGACGTGTGCTTGAATAATGTACGGTTTTAAGTATCGGTAAGAGTAGCGCATTTTATGTTTTGTTCCCTTTTTTTGTAGTTTTCTTGCATACTTTTTACATATTGGCCTAAAAGTTGCTTGCAAATTTCTAGTGCGAGCCTTCCTCTTGAGGAATGGCTGGAATGGAACTCATTGCAGGTATTGCTCAACAGCAGTCCCTCTCGCCACAGATGCAGCAGAGTCTGCAACTGCTCCAGACACCTGTTGCGGAACTACGGCAGTTGGTCGCCGCTGAAATGGCTTCCAACCCTGTGCTGGAGGAGGTAACGCAGGCCCTAGAAAAGACGGAATCCCAGGAATTTGATGAGAACCCCGACAGTGATAACCTACGGGATCTTCGCATCTCCTCCTTGCAGGAAGAATGGCGGGATTACATGCCCCAAGCTGCATCCAATTCTTCAGGTTCATTTACCAAAGACGACGAGGATCGAAGGCGTTATCTTTTTGATTCCCAGGTTTCACGCGCTACTCTTCGTGAGGCAGTAATTGCCCAAGCAGCTGGATTCCCGGAGAGTGAACGTGATTTGGTGGAAGCGATAGCTGGCAACCTCGATCATGATGGTTATCTTAGGATTCTCCCCGGTGATTTGGCTGCGACCATCAATGTGCCCGAGCACGAACTGGAAACGGTGCTTCAAAAAATCAAACAATTTGAACCTCCCGGAATCGCAGCTTTTGATCTGACTGAATGCCTTTGCCTGCAGCTTTCAAGAAGGGGTGAGGGGAATGGCCTTGCAGCCAGAATACTCAGGCATCATCTGCAGCAACTTGCCCGTCACCGGTTTGAGGAAATCGCAAAGGAAATCAGGGTGCCCCTTGCCGATGTCGCAGCTGCTGCACGGCATATCGCGACGCTTGAGCCCAAACCCGGTCGCCCCTTTGCCGAGGCTGATGAGCAGGGAGTCATCCCTGACCTTATCGTTATTCCTGAAGGTGATGGATTTGTCGTCCGTCTGAACGAGGACGATCTCCCGAGGTTAAGGATCAGTAGTGAGTATAAGGACATGCTGGCCGGTCGTGGTGAAAATGAGGAATTACTTCTTTACCTCCGTGACAAGATCAGGGGGGCTCGGGTTTTTCTTCGCAGCCTCCAACAACGCCAGCAGACCCTGCTAGCCATCGGCAACCAGATTGTCGAAAGGCAGGAGGAATTCTTTCATCGGGGAGCTGAAGCTCTTCGTCCGCTTATCATGGCCCAGATTGCGGATGCCGTAGGTCTTCATGTCACGACCATCAGCAGGGCAGTTTCAGGAAAATACATGGAAACACCGCAAGGGTTATTTGAAATGAGGTATTTCTTCACTCCAGGTTTTCAGAATTCAGACGGAACTTCCGTCAGCAATGAAATGGTCAAGGAGGCAATTCGTGATCTGGTTGAACGGGAGAAGTCAAAAATGCCCCTAAGTGATCAGGATATCGTAACGAGACTTTCCGAAAGGGGACTTAAGGTGGCGCGACGCACGATTGCGAAATACCGTGAGCAACTCGGCATTCTTCCAAGTCATCTCCGTAAATCCTACTGATACAACAAATCATGAAAAACACCCTTTCAGAACACGAAATCAGGGAGGCCCTTTCCAATGTTCCCTATCCCGGATTCACTCGTGATATTGTTTCCTTTGGAATCGTCCGAGGAATTACCCTTGGGCGGGAGATAGTGATCCAGCTCGTTATTTCGACAAACGATACTGGCGTGGCGACGGAATTGAGGAATCGCGTCTTGAAGAAGCTCTCATCCCTTCCGGGAAATCTGCCATCCCGTGTCCTTGTCGACGTCCAGGTTCCGGTTCAATCAGCACCTCAGGGTGCTGTACCCATCGCTGGTGTGCGTCATGTCATTGCGATTGCTAGCGGTAAGGGTGGAGTCGGCAAATCAACCGTCTCGGTGAATCTGGCTGCAGCTCTCTCCCGGGAAGGACTCTCGGTTGGATTGTGCGATTGCGATCTCTATGGACCAAGCGTTGCCCTCATGTGCGGCGCCAAAGAACGTCCTTCTGCAGACGAGCGAGGAATGATTCTTCCTCCTGAACATCATGGTCTGAAAATCATGTCCATGGGACTTCTTTTGGAGGACGACTCCCCAGCCGTTTTACGGGGTCCGATGGTGACCCGCTACACTCAGCAGTTTCTCCGCAACGTCGACTGGGGAAGCCTCGATGTGCTCCTTCTTGACCTTCCGCCGGGCACGGGTGACATCCAGTTAACGATTGTCCAGACGGTTGCGTTAACGGGGGTGGTCGTTGTTACAACTCCCCAGGAAGTCGCCCTCATTGATGCCCGGAAAGCCGTCTCCATGTTTCAGAAAACAAATGTCCCCATCCTTGGAATCCTTGAAAATATGTCTTATTTCCAAGTCCCGGGCCATGAGACAAGGCATGAAATATTCGGTTCGGGCGGGGGAGTCGCGGAAGCCTTACGCCTTGGAGTTCCCTACTTGGGTGGGTTGCCGCTGGAGCCCATACTTAGGATTGCTTCTGATAATGGAACACCCTTGGTCGTGTCTGAACCCGAGATGCCAATTTCGCTGTTGATCCGTGAAGCCGCACGCTGCTTGTTACCCGTGATCAAATAACCCCTCAGTCCCTAACAACGAGGCTGAGACCCTGATCATTGCCTACGGGGCTTGTGAGACTACCCCTCGGTTTTCCAGGATACGGAAGGCACTCTTGGCTGCACCCAGGAGTGCCGTTTCGTCGTTGAGAACCACTTTAATAGGCATTGTTTCCAAGAGAGGACGTAGTCTTCCCTTATTGAGGAAACTTTCCAAGAATAAGGGACGGCGGAGCAAGTCAATGATTTTAGGGGGAATTCCGCCACCCAAGAAGACTCCTCCGGTTGCCATGGTTTTTAACGCCATATTGGAGCACTCAGCTCCGAGTGCCTGCACGAAGAGATCCATCGCCATTTGACAGAGGGAAGAGGAGCCGTCCGCCGCATGCCTGTCGATTACGGCAGCAGCATCTTCTCTCTTCATACTCTCCGCAATTTCCTCCTTTTCGACTCCCCGACCAGTGTCGCGGAGGAATCGATAAATGTTTGCAATACCCATGCCCGAGACCACACGTTCAAAACTGACACGCCCGTACTCCCTCCTCAGATATGTCAGAAGATCGTGCTGGAGTTCATCGGTTGGTGCAAAGTCGGCGTGGCCCCCCTCGCATGCCCAAGCGGTGTGACGAAAACCATCCCAGAAAAGGCCGGCTTCACCAAGGCCTGTTCCCGGGGCTATGACACACTGATTCCCAACTGTTGATCCAGAACCAACTTGAAGCGTGGCGAGGTCACTCTCTTGAAGGGCCGAGAGGCCGTAGGCCGTCGATTCCAAATCGTTGAGAACCGAAACGTGTGGGATGCCAAGAAGCTTCGGAAGAGCCTTGATTTCAATGTTCCATCCAAGATTACTGGCCTTGACCATGCCACCAACATTTGGTCCTGGTACGCCGAATGCCGCTGCCATCAGGGGAGCTTCCACTGGAATTCCTTTCAGGAAAAGATGGACCATTTCCTCGATCGAACTGTGGTCCGCACTTCGGAACTTGGCAGAATCAACCCTCTCCATTTCCTGAGCGCCACGAAAGATGGCAACGCGGAAATTTGTCCCCCCGAGATCTCCAGCGAGAATCAACGGGGGCTCATTTTTCATCCTGTGTAAGTCTCTTTTCCTATGCGGCGAATGAGGTGGCAGTACCACCGAAACTAGAGACGAATCACTCGAGCCGACGAGATGTCAGCATCAGAGGTTACCTTTGCAAGGAGTGCCTCATCGGGAGCAGAATCAAGATTCAGGAGGGTCAGAGCCTGCCCGCCGACTTCGTTTCTGCTAAGCGACATGCCCGCTATGTTGACTTTATTCCCCCCGAGCAGGGTGCCAAGATGTCCGACGATTCCCGGACGATCGCGGTTCTCAAGAAGGAGTAATGTTCCCGAAGGGATTCCCTCAACGAAACGACCATTGACTGTCACGACACGAGGCTTGGAGCCGTAAAGTGTTCCCCCTACTGATGCTGACACCCCATCCATCTCGATGATCGCCTCGATAAGATCGGTGAACTCAGTGGTTTCACTCTGGCGTGTCTCGACGACTTCCAGACCAAGATTACGGAGGATTGCTGGGGCATTGACTTGGTTGACCTCTTCACCATGAATGTGACGGAGGAAGCCTGTGACCAATGCCCTGGTGACTGCTGTGAGATCGAGATCAACGAGTCTTCCACTGTATCGGATTGAGAGTTTTTCAGCCCGCTTTGGTGCAATCTGTGCGAGAAACAGGCCCAACTTACTACCAAGTTCGATCCAAGGACCAAGCGTGGAAAGGGTCTTGGCATCGATGTTCGGCATGTTGACGGAATTACGGATCTCGCCCTGCAAGAGGGTGGCGCGGACAGCCTCGGCGATCTCGATTCCTACCAACTCCTGTGCTTCCGCAGTGGAGGCGCCAAGATGGGGTGTCAGAACGAGCGTGTCGATGGAGCGATGAGGCCAGTCTGCTGTCGGAGGCTCAACCTCAAAGACATCAAGCGCAGCTCCTGCGATCTGGCCGCTACGAAGGCCCTCTGCGAGGACGTTCTCGTCGATGAGACCACCGCGTGCGCAATTCACGATGCGGACACCTTTTTTTAAGAGGGGCAATTGCTTGGCACCAATCATGTGCATTGTTTCATCCGTCAGCGGCATATGAACGGTTATGAAGTCGGCGAGGGGAAGAATGTCATCAATCTTTTCCACCACTTCCACTTGGAGTGATTTTGCCTTGCTGGCTGAAATGTAGGGATCATATGCCAGTACCTTCATGCCGAAGGCGATGGCCCGACGTGCCACTTCAGTGCCGATACGACCCATGCCAAGGATTGCGAGAGTTTTGTCGTAAAGTTCTACTCCCTCGAACTTCTTACGATCCCATCGTCCCTCCTTCATGCTGGCATTGGCTTGGGGAATATTGCGTGCTACAGAGAGCATCAGCGAGAAGGCGTGCTCGGCCGTGGAGATCGTGTTGCCGCCTGGTGCATTCATGACAATGACTCCGTGCTTCGTGGCAGCCTCCACGTCGACATTGTCGATTCCCACGCCTGCACGTCCCACTACTTTGAGATTTTTGGCTGCGGCAAAAACCGCAGGTGTAACCTTAGTCTGACTCCTCACGACGAGACCTGCAAATTCAGGGATAATCTGGATCAACTCGTCTTCCTTCAGGCCTGTCTTGACAACCACCTCAACAACACCACCTTCTGCAAGGGCTTCAACTCCGCGGCTGGAAATTGGATCTGCGACAAAAACTTTTGGAACCTTATTCATGATGGAATGTTGATAATTGTGTGAGTTGGGTGTTGGACCGAACGTTGCTGGAATGGCTGACTCAGAATTAAGAACATAGGTTTTACTAGTTGGAGTGGCCAACAGGAAAGAGGAAACAAATAAATCTCGTCATCTGCAGGATTTGACCTATCCAAACTGATATCAGATCATTCGATTTCCTGCTCCCAATTGAACACCATGCAAGAAAATTTATCTTCCACTGACGGCACATCTCAACATCGCCCGTCTGAATTGTCTTCGGAGCGTGGACATACTCCTGAAAAAACATCGGTCACGGTGGAGGTGGATGATGCACCGGTATTGGCATCATCAACACAACAAGGGACGCTTTCCTCCGACGTCCCTCGTAGGCGTCGTCGCTCAAGTTCCGAAAGACATAAGAACCGAAACAGGACAAAAACATCCGGCAATGCTAGGGAGAGTAGAAAAAAGCAACGTGCCCGAACACGATTTATTCTTCTTACCATTCTTTTTATCATTGCCGTGACTGCGTCGCTAGTAATCGGTTTCCTGATCGGCCAACAATCAAAAAAGCGTGAGACCACTGCAAAGATCAGCAATCTGTTGGAAGTCATCCCGACATCTGAATCGTTGAGCCAGCTTGATGGGGGTTTTGAGGCTTTGAGGAGAGGGGATGCCCGCAAGGCGATGCTGGATTTTCAAAGTGCCCAAAGACTACAGCCATTGTTCGGACTCGACTATTTGGTAGCCGAAGCAGCATTTCTCTCCGATGAGCCATCTTTGGCGCATGACGCCGCAGAGCGTGCCGTGACCAAGAATGAAATGAGCGCAGAGGCACTTGTCCTAATGGATTTGATTAATTTCAATAAGGAAAAAGCATCCTCTGATGGTGCACCCCGGTTTGCGACACCTTTTGCATCCTTGGAAAACACTTTACGTAAATATGCGGCCTCACACCCCGCTGATTCAAAAATTTATTATCTTTGGGGCGATTTGCTGGGCTCTCAAGGCTCCTACAAGAGCGCAATGGACATGTATCACCGTGGTGCCATTCGTGCCGACTCTCTCGCGGATTATTCCGTATTGACCTCTAAGGAGGCTCTAGCGCGGCTCCAAAGTGAGCCAGACAAATCGCTTCACTCCCTTTCGGAAATTACTGCCATGTCGGGAGAGCAATCGGTGGAGGCTGCCTTCGGTGCTATGCAGCAAAAAAACTTTTCGGATGCCCTTCAGTTTTTGGATAGGGCAAAAGATTCCTTCACACCGGAAGTGTTTAGGGAGATTTTGAAGGATCACTCATTTGACCCCTACAGATCAAACCCACAACTCAAGGATTTTTTTAAAAAAGAGTCAGAAGTCAAAGCACCCCTTCGCTAAGGATCTAATCTAATGGTGCTTACAAGAGGAATGTATGACTTGATTTTTTTGAATAATCCCCCCCTGCGAAAATGGCGCTTGCAAGCTCTCTGATTGTTCTTTTTGATCCATCTCTCATTTTCTAGTTTTCATGCCCTTTCCTCACATCTTGATAGCAAGCGCAGAACTTTCTGCAGAGACTCCCGAGTTTTTAACCAACTCGTTTTTGTCATGGTTGACGAATTCGATTCTCGTGACTGCTCTCGTCTTGGGTGGCATCGTCTGGATGGTTCGCTCCTGTACACGCAAAATCGAATTGATTCCAGGGTCTGGACAAAACTTTCTTGAGGCGTTGGTCGAGGGTTTCTATGGAGCTGTGGAGGGCATCCTTGGCGATAAAATGACAAAGAGGTCATTTGGCCTTCTTGGTACTCTCTTTATTTTCATTCTTATCTCGAATTGGTTCGGTCTTCTGCCCGGAGTTGGTTCGATCGGGTGGGGTGTCAAGGATGGTTTTCTATCCTTGAGCACACTTCAGACACCTCTTCTGCGTCCGGGCACCGCCGACATGAATATGACAATCGCCATGTCTGTTGTCTCCATGGTGCTCTGGTTTTACTGGACCATGCAGGTCACCGGTCCAGTCGCCTTCATTAAGGAACTCTTCGGGGTGAAGGGAGGGATGACTGGTCCGATTCTTTTCCTGTTGGTCCCGCTCTTTCTTTTTGTAGGCGTTCTTGAAGTCGTCTCCATCCTTGTTCGTCCCGTTTCTCTTTCCTTACGACTCTACGGTAATATCTTCGCAGGAGAGAACATGCTAGCGACCATGATCAATATCGGACACCTCTTTCACTGTCCCCAGTGGCTGACTTCCGTACTGAGTTGCATCGTACCGGTACCCTTCTATTTTCTGGAGTTGCTCATCGGTTTCCTTCAAGCCATGGTTTTCACACTTCTCGTCCTCGTTTACCTCCAACTTTCTACAACGCACGAGGAACACTGATTAGATTTTTCAAAGACTTTTGACCATTGGGACCATGCGGGACGTGGACAAGGGTCGGAAACAACACAAACCAACATACACACACGTACATGCTAACCACAATCATCGCTGAAGCCGTTACCACGGCAGGAGTGACCGGAAGTTTCACTCTTGGTGTCGCCGGCGCAGGATCCGCAATCGGCATCGGTCTCATCGGAGCCCGCATGGTCGAGGCTATCGGCCGCAATCCCGGAACTCTCCCCAAAGTTCTCATGATCGGCATTCTAACCATCGCGTTAGCTGAGGCTATTGCGATCTTCGGATTGATCTTCGCCTTCCAGGGCCGTTAAGAAAAAGTCCTTTGCCTAGGGGTGCCTTTCCTCAAAGGGAGGCACCCCGAAGCAGCTTACCGCCAGTTTTCGCTTTAACCCAAGAGAGTCACCCAGCAGATGTTTATTGAAATCCTAAGCAAATTCGGAGTTGATTGGCCGCACTTCATTGCCCAGTTGGTCCTCTTTCTCATCGTTTACTTCGTCCTCAACAAGTACGCCTTCGCTCCTTTGCTTAAGATCCTTGAGGAGCGTCGCAAGCGCATTGAGGAAGGGCAACTGAACGCCGAGAAGATCAAGATGCAGTTGGCTGAGGCCGAACTCCGGTACCAAGAGGTTCTTCGCAAGGCTAACGACGATGCTCATCATCTTGTCGAGGAATCCCGAAAAAACAACGAGGCCTTTTCCCAGCGGGAGATGGAAAGAGCTATGAAGGAGTCGGCAGCCATTGTGGAGCGAGCGCGTCACGAGATAACATCCGAGCGCAATCGCATGGTGGACGAGGTGAAGAGAGAGATGGTTTCTCTTGTCGTCAGGACCACGGCCCAGGTAGCTGGCAAAATTCTTTCACCCGAAGACCAGAAGCGTCTCAGCGAGGAAGCCTCCAAGGAGCTTTCATCCTAGGTTTCACCGAGAATTTGTATTATTGAACCACGATGCAGATCCCGAAGGAAGCAAAACGCCAAGCACGAGAACTCTTCGAGTCTTCCCTTGATGATTCTGGCCGTCCAGATCATGGCAAAGTGCTTTCCATCGCAGATCTTGTGACAAAAGCATCACCGCGTCACTCCGTTCAGATTCTTAGAGAGTTCGCGCGCCTGATCCGACTAGAGACGGCCAAGCATCACGCCGTGATAGAGAGTGCTGCAACCCTTGACCCTGCCACGCGTGACTCAATCCTGAAGTCTCTCCAAGCCAGGGATGGTGGGGCGGTTACAATCGATGTCAAGGTCGACCCCTCACTGATTGGCGGTGCGCGCATCCGACTTGGAAGTGAAGTCTGGGATGCCTCTGTGCTATCACGTCTCAACGCCCTGAGTTCTTAATCAACGCCATTTCCTGATAACAGTTACCAATCACCTTTCAAAACACACAAACCATGAGCAACCTCCTGCAAGAACTTGAAGCAAAAATCAGCGGTCTATCCAATGCGACAGCCGCAAAATCCAATGTTGGAACAGTCCGTGAGATCGGTGACGGTGTCGCCCGCATCGAGGGGCTTGGCGGCGTCATGCTCAATGAGATGCTTGAGTTTCCGGGAGGAATCTATGGCCTCGCGCTGAACCTTGAGGAAACCGAGGTCGGCGCAATTATTCTGGGTGATTACACGTCGATTTCCGAGGGTGACGAGGTGAAGACCACCGGCCGACTCCTCGAAGTTCCGGTCGGCAAGGAACTCCTTGGTCGCGTGGTTGATTCACTCGGACAACCCATCGATGGAAAGGGACCAATTCAGTCAAAATCTTTCTATCCTGTTGAAAAAATAGCTCCCGGCATCATCAAGCGCCAGAGCGTCAGTCAACCTCTCAGCACGGGTATCATGTCCGTCGATGCGATGATTCCCATCGGCAGGGGGCAACGCGAGCTCATCATCGGTGATCGTGCCACCGGCAAGACAACCATTGCGATCGACACGATTATCAATCAGGCGAACATTAACCGCGCCGGTGAGTCGTCTGGCAATCCCTCCTTCCGTCCCGTCTACAGCATCTATGTCGGTGTTGGTCAGAAGAACGCCAACATTGCCCGGGTTGTTGACACGCTCTCCTCCCACGATGCTCTCAAGTATACGATCATTGTCTCGGCTCCCGCATCCGACAGCGCCACAAACCAGTACCTTGCCCCCTTCTCGGGAGCGGCAATGGGTGAGTGGTTCATGGACAACGGCATGGATGCACTGATTGTTTTTGATGATCTCTCCAAGCATGCAGTGGCATATCGCCAGATCTCCCTTCTTCTCAAGCGCCCCTCGGGTCGTGAGGCTTATCCCGGCGATGTGTTCTATCTCCACAGCCGCCTTCTTGAGCGTTCCGCCCGTCTCAGTGAAAAGGCAGGTAATGGATCCCTCACAGCCCTTCCTATCATCGAGACCCAGGCCGGAGATGTCTCGGCCTACATTCCTACAAACGTCATCTCTATCACGGATGGCCAGATTTACCTTGAGACTGATCTGTTCTATCAGGGCATTCGTCCTGCCATTTCGGTGGGTCTCTCCGTCTCCCGAGTCGGTTCGGCTGCACAGATCAAGGCAACCAAACAGGTGGCTGGAAAACTCAAGGGTGATCTTGCGCAGTTCCGTGAGCTTGCGGCATTCGCCCAGTTTGGCAGTGATCTTGATGCCCGGACCAAGTCTCAACTGGATCGTGGAGGCCGGATCGTGGAACTCTTTAAGCAGCACCAGTACAACCCTATTTCCGTGGAGCTTCAGGTAGCCATTCTATGGGCTATGCAGAAGGGTTATTTTGATGCGATTCCAGTTGAGCGTGTGAAGGATTTCCAGAACCAACTTACCGAGTTTATGAAAACCCGTAAGGAGCCCGTACTTGAGAGCATTCATAACAAGGGTGCCATCGATGCCGATATTGAGAAGGCACTCACTGCAGCCGTTGACGAGTTCAAGGTCATCTTCCGCTAACCACTCGGTCATTTCGCCAGCACAACGCATACGAGTAGCTCATGGCTAATACCCGCGACATCCGCCGACGCATCAAGTCGGTCAAGAACACTGCCCAGATCACAAAGGCAATGCAGATGGTCGCCGCATCCAAGATGCGCAAGGCTCAACAGGCTGCACTCGCCGGACATCCCTACTCTCAGATCCTCAATCGTGTACTTGTTTCCTTGCGCGATATGGTGAGTGCGGATTCCCATCCGTTACTGGAGGTTCGCCCCGTAAAAAAAACGCTGGTCCTTCTTGTTACCTCCGACAAGGGTCTCTGCGGTGCGCTCAACACTAACGTGCTTCGTGAGGCAGCGCAACTCGACCAGGGAAACACGCTTTTTGTAGCCTCTGGAAAAAAGGGGGCTTCTTTCCTTGCGAGAACTGGGCGCAAAATGATCGCTGATTTTGCCCTTCCGGATAATCCAACCTTTCTGCAAACCAAGGCGATATCCAGGTTTTGTCTAGAGAAGTTTCTTTCCGGTGAGGTCGATCGTGTGAATGTGCTCTACCCCAAGTTTGTGAACACATTGGTTCAGAAGCCCCAACTTGTCACCCTTCTGCCCATCACTGACGAGAAGGCTGAGGGTGTCTCTCCGACTGGTGCTGAAATTGCTGGTTCAGAGGCAACGGGAGCCCAGTTCTTGTTTGAACCGGATGCGGACGAGGTCCTGAACTCGGTTCTTCCTTACTACTTCCACTTCGAGGTGTTCCAGATGATCCTTGATGCCCGTGCCTCCGAACAGAGCGCCCGTATGGTTGCGATGAAGAGCGCAACGGACAATGCGAAGGGTCTCGTGAAGGATCTCACCCTGGAGTATAACAAGGCCCGTCAGGCCAGTATCACGACCGAACTCCTTGAAATCACAACGGCCCAGATGGCCCTTGCATAAAAATAATCATCCGACTTTCAGATTTCCTATCAACTCTTTTAAAATCGAATAAAACAAACACAAAAAGTTCATGAGCAACACAGGCACCATCGTTCAAATCATCGGCCCGGTTATCGATGCCGAGTTCAATACCAAGGAGGGCTCGCTGCCCAAGATCTATGACGCCCTTGAGGTCGATTACACGATCGATGGAAAGCCGGCCAAAGTGACTTTGGAAGTTCAGCAACATCTGGGTGAAAACTGGGTACGCGCCATTGCGATGTCCTCCACCGAGGGACTGAAGCGAGGAATGCCAGTCCGTTCACTTGGTCGGCCGATTTCCGTACCCGTCGGAGAAGGAGTTCTCGGCCGCATCTTTAACGTGCTTGGAGAGCCCTGTGATGAGCGCGGTCCTGTCAAGGCGGATAAGATTTTGCCCATCCACCGTAAAGCTCCTCCGCTAGTCGATCAGGACACCAAGGCCCAGGTTCTGGAAACCGGCATCAAGGTCATTGATCTGATCTGTCCCTTCACCAAAGGTGGTAAAGTTGGTGCATTTGGTGGCGCCGGCGTTGGAAAGACAGTCGTCATCATGGAACTGATCAACAACATCGCCAAGGGACACGGCGGCTACTCCCTTTTCGCGGGTGTCGGTGAGCGCACCCGTGAGGGAAACGATCTCTACGGCGAAATGATCGAGTCCGGTGTCATTGCAGTCCAGAAGGATGAAAAGGGTCACCCTGTCAAGGATGCGGAGGGTAACTTTATCTTCCTTGAAGAGGGTTCCAAGGTTGGTCTTGTCTACGGACAGATGAGTGAGCCTCCTGGGGCTCGACTGCGTGTCGCCCTTACGGCGCTTGCAATGGCAGAGTACTTCCGTGATGAGAAGCACCAGGACGTCCTTCTCTTCGTCGATAATGTATTCCGCTTTTCCCAGGCCGGTTCCGAAGTTTCAGCTCTGCTTGGCCGCACGCCGAGTGCCGTTGGTTATCAGCCGACACTCGCCTCAGAAATGGGTGACCTGCAGGAACGCATCACCTCGACAAAGGACGGTTCCATTACCTCTTTCCAGGCCGTCTACGTACCAGCAGACGATCTGACCGACCCGGCTCCCGCCAACACCTTTGCTCACCTTGACTCGACGATTGTGCTCGAGCGTTCGATCGCAGAGCTTGGTATCTATCCCGCCGTTGACCCTCTTGCATCGACATCAAAGGCCCTTGCACCTGAGATCGTGGGTGAAGAACATTATGGTGTGGCTCGCGGCGTCCAGAAGGTGCTTCAGCGCTACAAGGATCTGCAGGATATTATCGCCATTCTGGGAATGGACGAGCTTTCCCCGGAGGATAAGCTCACTGTCTATCGTGCTCGTAAGATCCAGCGTTTCCTCAGCCAACCCTTCCACGTTGCCGAAATCTTCACTGGCTCCAAGGGTCAATATGTTCCCATTGCCGACACGATCCGAGGCTTCAAGGAGATTCTTGAAGGAAAAATGGACGAGGTTCCCGAGGGTGATTTCTATATGAAGGGCGGAATTGATCAGGTGATTGCGGCTTCCAAGAATTCCTAAATGAACTCACTCCAACTCGAGATAGTCACGCCGGAAGCTCGCGTTTTCAACGGAAGCGCGCTGATGGTTGTAGCTCCCGGGTCGGAGGGTGGGCTGGGGATCCTGCCTGATCATATGCCTCTGATGACGGAAATTCACCCCGGGGAGGTTTTGGTGACCACAGCGGAGGGCGATCTTTCCTTTGCCGTGGGCGGAGGCTTCCTCGAGATCCTACCAGATCGTGTTTCCATTTTGACAGACATGGCGGTTGTTGAGGGCGAGATTGACGAGAAGGCTGCCGAGGAAGCGGTTGCACGAGCCGAAAAGGAGTTGCGTGAAACGGCGCTTTCGGGCGAAGAGCATGCAACAGTCCAAGCCTCATTACTACGCTCTCTCGCTAAGCTTCATGTGAAGCGCCGTATCCATCGGTAAGTTCGGTAACAAGGGCTTATGGATGATGCCCCGCTTGTTTTTGCGAATCGTGTCCTGCTAAAGAAGTGTCTCGATTCGGGGCGCCTGCTGATAGGTCAGGTCTTGCTCGGAACGGACTATTCGCTTCGTCATGCCGATGATGCGGATCGTTATGATCTGACACCCTACTCGGTCTCATCCGGTGCGCGTCTAATAGCCCGTTATGATGATGAAGGGAACTTTCGCCCTCTTAAGACGGCACCAAACCTTCGGCGAGGATGGCTGATCAGGGCCGCTTCCCTGGAGGAGATGGAACTCGCTCTGGAGCATCTTTATCCATCGGCACTCGGATTATGGAATGCTTTCCTGACAAAGAATCTCCATGCCACGAGTATGCGGGAAACGCTAGACCGGCAGACCGGCATGTACCGCATCACCCAACTTCTTACCCCGCTCCAAGCAGGTGAACTAGTCGCCCGTTGCTGTCGTTCCGATGGAGGATGCCTGCGCTCGATTCTTTGGGGTCTTGCTCCGGCCGAACCGATCACATCACTCCCCGAATCCAAGCTGTCGCTTGAATCGCTACCCGCCGGGAGAATACCCCTGATTTGCCGCGAATTGTGCAATCTGGTCGTTGCAGCAGCTCGCCCCATCGCGAAGGGCAACCTTCCGAAAAAAGAGTAGAATCGAAATGTCCGCCCCAGTTGCCACGCGCCTCTACAGGGGAAGGTGTCTCCTGCCCATGACTGGTTCGGCCATCGATGACGGCGGTTTGGCGGTTCGTGGGAGCGAGGTCATATCCGTCGGTTCTTGGCGTGAATTAACGACCGAGCACTTCGGGGCAGTCAAAGAAGACCTTGGCGAAGTCATCATCATGCCGGGCCTTATCAATGCCCACTGCCACCTTGATTACACCATAATGAGAGGGGCACTGTTCGGAGACGGAGCCTTCTCGGCATGGATTCAGAGGCTCAACGCCATGAGGAGATCGCTCGATCAGAGTGATTATCTAGATTCCATCGCTCTGGGGTTGAGTGAATTACAAAAGTGGGGATGTACCACGGTCTTGAATATTGAGTCGTTCCCTGAACTGTTTCCCTTTCTTCCCGAATCCAGGATCAGGGTCTGGTGGTTTCTTGAAGTGATGGATGTTCGGAGCAGATTGAATTCCGCGGAAGCCCTCGCCGGGGCCATACACTTCTTTGAAAAGGCGGGGGAGAGCAGGGGAGGGTTTGGCATTTCCCCCCATGCACCTTATACGGTTTCCCGTGATCTCTATGAATTGTCAGCCCTGTACGCTTATAAATACAGGATCCCGCTCTGTACGCATCTGGCGGAATCAATGGAAGAGACGGAGATGTTTGTCCGTGGAGAGGGCCCCCTTTATGAGTTCCTCCGATCGATCGGGCGGCAGATGGATGATTGCCGGGGCCTCACTCCGATCCGAATGCTGCTCGGTTCTCCGTTGCTTCCGAAAGGTAGTATTCTTGTTCACATGAACCACCTTGGGGCGGGAGATCGGGAACTTCTCAAGGCATTGGCCGGACATTATCACGTGGTTCATTGTCCCAGAACCCATGCATTTTTTCATCGCGAGCCCTTTGAACTGAGATTCTTTCAGGAGTCTAGAATCCCCCTTCTTCTAGGCACCGACAGCCTGGCAAGCAATGAGGACCTCAACATGTTCGCCGAGATGAGGGCCATGTCGGACGCCTTTCCTGAACTTGATCCGGCCGAACTCATGCTGATGGCAACCAAGAATCCCGCCGCTGCAATAGGTCGTGCTGGAAGATTGGGGGAGCTCTCGCCCGGGACCATTGCCGATTTTATCGCGGTTCGAGATCAAGGAGGGGTGGGGAGCCCCTGCGAGCGAGCACTCGCCAATACCCTGCCTCCGCAGGTATGGATTTCAGGTCACCATGAAGAAGTCTAAGCAATCCAAGCAACTACCCGGATCTCCTACTTGGCTTCTTCCTGCCTGCGTTGCCGTTCTGATCGGATGCGTGGCATTAGTTTTCTGCCAGGTCCTCTTCTTCCAATTTCTTCCTTTCTGGGACGATGACACCAATATTCACCGGAATCCTCTCTACTCTCCGCTCTCTTGGGAAAGTGTCGGGATTTTTTGGAAGGGACCTTTTCAGCAACTTTATATTCCCGTTACCTACACGACTTGGGCGGCTCTTGTTGCCTTTTCCAGAGTGATCGCCGGCACCGGTATTTCAGTGGGTCCAATCAACCCCGTCCTCTTCCACGGGGCCAACCTTACGACCCACCTGCTTTCTGCATGGATGGTGTTTCTAATCCTTCGGATGCTCTTTTTCGCAAAGTACGGGAAAACATCCCTCTCTCCGGATCGGATTCTGTATGCCTCTCTTGCAGGCGCATTATTCTTTGCCCTGCATCCGATCCAAGTGGAATCTGTCTCTTGGGTCTCCGGCCTTAGAGACTTGTTGGGGGGGGGCTTTTCGTTGACGGCCATTGCCCTTTTTCTTGGATGGCTGGATTCTCCACCCAAAGCGCCTGCAAGATGGATGAAGTTTGCCGCGGCTACTCTTTTCCTACTGCTGGCATTCGGTTCCAAGCCCGGGAGTGTTGTGACTCCTGGATTGGCGCTCCTCTGCGGAGGGTGGTTGCTCATGATGCAGAGGCGCCGGTTGACTCCGCTGTTTTACCTCCTGCCTTGGTTTGTTCTTTCCTTCATGACGGTGGTGATGACATCGAAGTCCCAACCTGCCGCTGAGCTTGCACGTTCATTGGTTCCACTCTGGGCAAGGCCACTTGTGGCATGTGATGCCATTGCATTTTATCTAGGGAAAATCTTCTGGCCTTCAAATCTCTGCGCCGACTACGGGCGATCCCCGAACTCACTCATGGATTCGGGTTTGCTTTTCTGGACTTGGGTGATTCCAATTCTGTTGGCGTCCATTCTCCTCTGCTTTCGGAGGCTTCGGATTTATCTTTTTCCGCTAGCCATTCTCGTGCTGGGAGTTCTTCCGACGCTGGGATTGATTCCCTTTAACTTTCAGGTCGTTTCAACGGTGAGTGACCACTATCTCTACCTAGCCATGTTGGGACCGGCTCTGGCTTTTGCCATGGTGATCTGTCAGTCTCCCGTGCGCTTAGCGCAGGCGATTGCGCTGGTATTGCTCCCTGCCATGGTTGTGCTGACCCTTCTTCAACTCCCTCAGTGGGCCAAGGGCGAGGCTTTTTTCCCGGCGACATTGGAACACAATCCCACCAGTTGGAAATCCCGGCATAATTATGCCTGCACGCTCGATGCACAGGGCAAATTGCCCGAAGCGCTGAAGGAATTTGAAGAAGCGATCAGTCTCCGCCCAACGAATGCCGAGGCACGCAATGACATGGCTCTCACACTCTTGAAAATGGGGCGGCGTCAAGACGCGATTATGGAGTTTCAACGCTCACTGCAGATCCGTGCAACGAGTGGCGCAGCCAGGAATCTTGCGGCGGTGCTTTTGCTGTCTGGTGATCCCTCGCAGGCCGCGAAAGTTTACCGATTTGCCATGCAGATTGACCCGGGTGATCTGCAGAACGTAAGGTCGCTTGCTTGGTTACTGGCAACCCACCCCGATGACAGCGTTAGGAATGGGCAGGAAGCCGTACTTCTCTCTCAGCAGATTGTTTCTGCAACGAACGGTCAGGTTCCGCTTTTTCTTCTGACGCTGAGTGCGGCGCTTGCTGAAACAGGCAACTTCCCCCAAGCGGAGCAGTTTGCCATTCAGGCCAGTGAAGCCTACAGGAACTCGGGAGATCCGCGCATGGCCACTATGGTGAGTCAAAAGATCCTTCCCGCCTTGAGGAATAGGCAGGGTATCAGGGACAATCCTGCCCAAGTTCAATAGGGCTGATCTGACTGAACGATACATCGGTGCTGATTCAGGTTAGAATCATCTTCATGGTTTTTCTTGATCTTGTATTCCCGAGGAGGAAACCTCACGCATGACTAATCCGAACCTACGAAATTCCGGGAGAAATCCTGACATGATCAGGGAGATCACGTTTCAAAAGGGCATTGCTCCGCAGGCATCAGGCTCCGTTCTTGTCTCCTTTGGAAAGACGCAGGTCCTCTGCGCTGCAAGCATCGAGGAGGGGGTGCCCCGCTGGATGAAGGAGCAGGGTGTCACCGGTGGGTGGTTGACCGCGGAGTACTCGATGCTTCCCTACTCGACCTCTCCCCGCAAATCCCGAGACAGCACGCGGGGGAAGATTGATGGACGTTCCACAGAGATCCAACGCCTTATCGGTCGTTCACTCCGTGCTGGTATCGATCTTGAGTTGCTGGGAACCCGCACCCTTTGGGTCGACTGCGATGTCCTTCAGGCTGACGGGGGAACAAGGACCGCCGCCATCACTGGGGCCAGCGTCGCCATTGCCCTTGCTTGCAATCGCCTTATCGAGGAGGGAAAGCTCACCAAGTCCCCGGTCTTACGTCAGATAGCAGCTGTCAGTGTGGGGGTGGTTGATTCAAGGGTTCTTTTGGACCTGGATTACCTTGAGGACAGGGATGCGGAAGTGGATCTGAATCTTGTCATGACAGGCGATCTGGAGTTTATAGAACTCCAAGCCTCTGGGGAGGAGAGCGTATTCGGGAACGAACAGCTCGTTGAAATGCTTGATTATGGCCGCAAGGGCATCCGCTCACTCATCGCAAAACAGTCCGAAGTACTGGGCATCTAAGGGCAATCTATCCAAAAAATCTTGACCTTCTCTTTTATCACTGGCTAAATCCAAATCTAATTTATTTTTATTATGTCCAGAAAGTGCTCCATTACAGGTTCCCAGCCCACACGCGGTTCCAAAATCCACCGACGCGGTCTTGCCAAGAAGAAAGGTGGTATCGGCATGCACGTCACCGCCGTGACGCCCCGTTATTTCGTTCCTAATCTCAAGACCAAAAGAATCTGGGTTCCCGAACTGAAAAAGTTTGTCACCGTTAAGGTCACAGCCCGTGCATTGAAAACAATTTCGAAGAATGGGGCGCACGCCACGCTCTCGAAAGCCGGCCTCATTTAATCGGCCGGATAACAACCCCCAACCAAACAAAGGAAAAAAACATTATGGCATTCAGCGTTGTCAGCAAAAAAAGCGGGAAAACTTATTTTCTTCATCATCGCCTCCAGGAGCTTCGTGGTGGCCAGAAGGTGACTCTTTATTATTTTGGCGGTGAGGCCAAGGAAGGTGCATTAGATGCTCTTCCCGCCGGTTACGAGATCTCCGAGAACGAGCGTACCGGTCTCCCTCTTCTCAAGAAGAAGAAGTAGTCGTCACTGCAACATTTCCTTCCCGAGGAGACGGGCGCCGATAATTCCGGCGTCCGTTTTTTTTTTGCTGCTACCAAGCTCATGAAGGGTAATTGACCGACACCTCTTGAGCGTCTAAAAAGAAAGTAATGAGTATCGATAGTCACTACGCGCATCCTGAAGTGTTGGTAACAACCTCTTGGGTTTCAGATCATCTCAAGGATGAAAATCTTCTCCTCATCGAGAGCAATGAGGACATCCTCCTTTATGAAATGGGTCACTTGCCTGGGGCCGTTCACATCGACTGGCGCCGCGACTTACAGGATCAGACAGTCCGTGACTATATTCAGCCGTCGGATTTTGCATCCCTCTGTTCGAGGAATGGGATCACTCCGGATACCACCTGTGTTTTCTACGGTGACAAGTCGAATTGGTGGTCATGCTACGCCCTTTGGGTCTTCCGGCTTTTCGGTCATGAAAAGGTAATGATCATGGATGGTGGACGCGACAAATGGATCGCTGAGGGTCGTCCACTAACCCGTGAGGTGCCTCATCCTGCCCCCTCGCGCTACCCAGTCCCATCGATGCGCCGTGATGCCGAAATCCGCGCCTTTTATGAGGACGCTCTTGCCCAAAGCCGCTCCTCACGCACGCTCATTGATGTGAGATCCCCCGATGAGTTCAAGGGCTTGGTTACCCATATGCCTGAGTATCCCCAAGAGGGGGTGTTGCGTGGCGGACACATCCCCGGAGCGCACAGCATCCCCTGGAAACAGGCGGTGAACAAAGATTCCACCTTCAAGAGCGAAGCCGATTTGCGAAAGATCTACCTAGAGGACCTTGGGCTTGACCCCAATGACGACATCATTGCCTATTGCCGTATCGGTGAACGTTCCAGTCATACGTGGTTTGTGCTCAATTACCTTCTTGGATTCAAAAACGTCCGCAATTACGACGGCTCCTGGACCGAGTGGGGCAATCGCGTCGGGGCACCGATTGAGAAATCAAGTTGATGGCCTATCCTCCTAAATTAGAGGCCATTATCTCCCTGTTCGGAGCCCTCTCTGAACCGGAACGAAGAGAGACATTGATCTCCTACGCCGAGCAGTCACGGTTTCAGGAACCAAAGGAGGGAGAGAAATTTGAATTGGAGGACATTCGCAAGGATCAGGAGTGCACGGATACCGTTGCTGTTTATCTCCGCGTCGACCCTGATGGGGGTTCCCATTTTCGGGTGACGCTCGGTCCGCAGGTACAGACACTCACGCGCTCGATGAGCTCCATCTTGTGCAAGGGATTGGATGGAGTAACTCCCGAGCAAGTTCTCGAAGTTCCTGCCGACTTTGTTCCCAAGATCGTGGGAGCCGAGTTGGTCAGGGTTCGTAGCCAGACAGTGTACTATCTGCTCACCCGCATGAAGGGGGTTGCCAAGGTCTGGTTGCAACGTCAGCGCTCCGAGGGGCTGGCGAGCGAAGATTCATCCTCCGAATAGTCAGCCCACAGTGGCCCGTTGTTTCATTTTCAAACCCGACGGGATCGGGGATTTTTTTCTCTCCACTGGAGTCATCCGTCTCCTGGCAGGGGAGTTTGGTGAAGAAAACCTGACGGTCGCCGTGCTTCCCGCGTTGAGATCGGTTGTCACCGGGCAGTTTCCGAAAGCATCGGTCGTTCTGCTGCCCATGGAAAAAAAGCGGGTGATCCTCAATGTGTTTGTCGCCAATTGCCTACGATGTTTTCCATCTTGGCTCAAGCTCATCAAGATGAGGCCCGACGACGTCATTTGCCTGAGGCATATGCGGGATTACCTCCAGAATGTCCTCTTTTACTCTGTCCGCTCCCGTAGGAGGTTTGTTTCAGAAAATCTTTTACTCGGCAACGGTCGCCCGGTGCGTCGCTGGACCGAGGCGATGTTTATAAGCATCTTTTCCCCCACGGTCATCCGTTACCCCAAGGCCGATGGGCATGCCAAACGGGAGATGGGATTGCCGACCGAATTGGAAGCGAACCGCCTTCTCGTGAGCTCTCTTCTCAAAAGGGATGTGAATGTGGAGGAGATCTTGCCCAAGCTTTTTCCGGTTAAAAAGATTGGAGGGGAGGGGGCGTTCTGGATATGCGCTCCCTTTTCAAGTGATCCGGGAAAGGATTTCCCGACGGAGCGCTGGGTTGAACTTCTGGCTTCCCTGAAGCCAAACGAAAGACCCAAGGAATTGATCTTAACCGGCTCCGCAGGACAGGCCTCGAGATTGGAGGGTTTCCGTGCCCTGATTCACTCCGTGATGCCGGAACTTGGAAACTCCACCAGAGTAGCGATTCCCCCATCGCTGCAGGACTTCATCGATCTTCTTGCAGGGGCCGAATGCGTGCTGACCATCGACACCGCCGCTTCCCATGCAGCCATTGCGCTTGATCGAAGGACATTGGTCCTTTTTTCAGGTCAGCATTCCGGAATGTTCGCCCCATGGGTCAGCAGTCCATGGCAGCACTGGATGTTTTCCTCGAAGTCCTCACATGAAGACGCGTGGCATGCCAGCCTTGGTAATGCAGCGATTCTAGCCGCGCTCAGAACCATCTTAGGGCTAAAGGCCCCGGATCGATGAAGTAAAAACCTAAAGCTGCTCATCAGCTTCGGTACGAAAAGTATCACTCGCGGCACTAGCCGGATTTTCCAATGGCTCCAGCGGTAGGATTTGAACCTACGACCAATCGATTAACAGTCGACCGCTCTACCGCTGAGCTACGCTGGAATAATGGAGGCATTAATCAACACCTCCCCGCTCTTCTCTGCAATCAAAAATTCACTTCTGATGGCGAGGATGGCCCCGTGCAGGAATCTCTTTTGACTACGTTTTTTATCCTCTTGTGTGAAGTGTCTGATTTCCTTCTTTCCGATTCCCTTCATTTTTGGTTTCTTGCTGTATTCCATGGATAAGCACGTTGCACTCACATCGGTTTCCGAACAGGCAAATCAGATTCCTGCTGACCTCCTTCTCAGGATCGATGAAGCGGTCACCCATTATCCCGTCTCCAAGAGGAGCGCCTCGCTCCCTCTCCTTCATCTCTGGCAGAACCAGTTTGGTTTTATCGATGACAGCGGTGTGAACTGGATCGCCAAGCGCCTTGAACTTGAGCCGATCAACATCCTCGAACTTGTTACCTTTTACCCTTGGTTTCGTCAGCAGGCGGCCGGAAAGGTTTGCATCCGGGTCTGCCGCACACTTTCCTGCGCTTTGGCGGGTAGCTTCGAGGTCCGCGATGCCTTCTGTAAGGCGGTCGGAATCGACCCAAAGGCAGAGTCCCACGGCCATACCCCGCCTGTCAGCCCCGACGGCAAGTTCAGCGTTGAGTTTGTCGAGTGCCTAGCCAGTTGCGGATCTGCACCGGTGGCATTGATCAATGACGATCTTGCCGAGGACATAACCCCCGAGGGGACAGCAGCGATCCTGAGCCAATACAACTGATCCCTTCCGGAGGAAACACACACCATGAAATCACTTCTGCTTCCACCACATCCGAAGGAGCGCCGCATCGTTTTCAAGAACGCCTGGACCAAGGGCTACACCCCTGACATCGACTGCTACATTAAGGAAGGCGGGTATGAGGAGCTGAAGAAGGCCATTGGGATGAAACCCGTTGAGATCATTGACGAGGTCAAGAAATCCAATCTTCGTGGTCGCGGTGGCGCAGCCTTTCCTTGCGGTGTGAAGTGGGGGTTCATCCGCCACGATGACGGCAAGCCCCACTACATCACTTGTAACGGTGATGAATCCGAGCCCGGCACCTTCAAGGACCGCTACATCCTGCACAACGACCCTCATCAGTTGATTGAGGGGATGGCCATCGCGGCTTTTGCTCTGAATGTCCACCTTGCCTACATCTACATCCGCTGCGAGTTTCCCAAGGCCGCAGGGATCGTCACGAAGGCGATCGAGGAGGCGAAGGCCATGGGTTTCCTTGGAAAGAATATCCTAGGGAGCGGTTTCGACCTAGAGATCTTCGTTCATCAGGGGGCTGGTGCCTACATTTGCGGAGAAGAGACGAGCCTGATCGAGTCGATCGAGGGGAAGCGCCCCTATCCGCGCATCAAGCCTCCTTACTTCCCCGCCGTCCTCGGTCTCTACATGTCGCCGACGATCGTGAACAATGTCGAGACCTTCTGTCACGTGAAGCAGATCTTCAAGCTCGGCAGCGAAGAGTATGCAAAAATGGGCACTCCGGGCGACGGAGGCACCCGTGTCATGTGCGTCTCGGGTGACGTCATGCGCCCCGGTCCCTACGAGATTCCGGTCGGTGGAGTGACGATGGGTGAACTCATCAACGACGTCTGCGGAGGATTGAAACCCGGGCGTACTCTCAAGGCGATCATTCCCGGGGGGAGTTCTTCCAAGATCATGCGCGCTGGGGAAGTTTATAAAATCAAGGTGAAGGGACCTGACGGCGAGATGATCGACAAGGAAGTGCCCCTGCTTGATCTCCCAATGGATGCCGCTTCACTGGCTGCCGCCGGGACGATGATCGGTAGCGGCGGAGTGATTGTCATGGATGATTCGCGTAGCATGCTCTGGGCCTTGAATAATCTGAATACCTTCTACGCTCACGAGAGTTGCGGTCAGTGTACCCCGTGCCGTGAGGGTGTCCTCTGGATCGACAAGATGACCACCCGCATGGTGAACGGTGAGGGCATCGCCCAGGATCCTATCACTCTCAAGAATGTCGCCGACAACATTGCCGGTCGCACTGTTTGCGCCTTCGGTGAGGCCGCCTCCTGGCCCGTCCAGAGCTTCCTCCAGAAGTTCCCCGAAGAATTTCAGGTTCCAGCCAAGTAATCCCCAGTCGCAATGGAACGCCGCACCGCACTCAAGGTGACCGGTGTGACAGGCTTTCTAGGCGTAGCTCTAGGGGCTTTTGGAGCTCATTCCCTCAAGGGAGTTCTCGAGGTGAACCATACACGCGAGATCTGGAGCACGGCCGTGCTCTATCATTTGGTCCACGTGCCTGTCCTTCTCTGGTTGATCCGAGGTGCTGCTGTTCCTGCAATCACTTTTTTGGCATTCACCGGAGGGATGATGCTTTTCTCAGGGAGTCTTTACGCCATTGCCATCACCGGCATCACGTGGCTGGGGGCAGTTACTCCTGTTGGAGGACTCCTTTTAATGACCGGTTGGGGCATGATTGTGCTCTCCGCCCACCGTTCCTAATCCTAACCTGCTGATGAATGCCATAACTGAGAGTTTCATTGTGTCGACTAGGGGGAAGGGGACCTATGCAATCACAGCAGATGTGGAGGAGATACTTGTCCGTAGTGGGATCAAGACCGGGATCGTCACCATCTTTATCCAGCACACCAGTGCCAGCCTCGTCATCTACGAGAATGCCGATCCCACGGCAAGGGCCGACCTGCACTGTTTTTTTGAGGAACTGGTTCCCGAAGATTACCCGGGGCTGATTCATACGGCTGAGGGGCCGGATGATTCCACCAGCCATTTAAAGATGGTCCTCACTCGGACAAGCGAGTCTGTTCCCGTGGCTTCCGGCAGATTGCAGCTCGGTGTCTGGCAGGGCATCTATCTCTTCGAACACCGCAACGCTCCCCATCGGAGATCCGTCGTGGTGAGCCTGCTTGGCAACTAGCTTTTAAAAACCAGTCGGCAAATGACGAGTGAGGCGGCGACTCCAGCGGTATCCGCAAGTAGTCCGGCTGCCAGGGCATGCCGCCCGCGGCGTATCCCCACGGATCCGAAGTAAACGGCCAGCACATAGAGGGTAGTCTCCGTTCCTCCCAAGATGGTTCCAGCCAATTGGGCGGCGTAGCTGTTGGGACCGCAGGCCTTCACAATCTCGGCAAAGAGTCCCGTGGCAGCGCTTCCGCTGAGTGGTCGGACCAACACAAGCGGTAGCACCTGCGCAGGCATTCCGATCAGATCTAGCAATGGAGCGAGCAATCGGCTCATTATATCGATACCGCCGGCCGCACGGAAGATGCCGACGGCCACGAGGATTGCCACGAGGTAGGGGAAGATCCGTAAGGCGACCTGGATCCCTTCCTTGGCTCCCTCAATGAACTCCTCATAGACTGCGACTCCACGGAGAGAGGCATAGAGGGGAAAGAACCCTATCAAGAAGGGAATCGCCACAAGTGAGAGTGACTGGATGATCGAGATAGGTAGCGCTATCTCGGTTGATCTCGTGGCGACATGATGCCAGATGCAGACGAAAAAAATGGCGGGGTAAAGAGTGAGCAAAAGCCTCTGCCAGTGAGCAAGCGATGGAAGAGTCGTGACAACTTCCTCCTCGGTTTTCACCGAGGGAGTGACTACGTGATGTGGGAGGTGACTCAGGGCAAAGAAGGGGAGTCGTTGTAGGAGTTTCACCGCGATGATGGCCGTCATGAAGGAGCAGGCCGTGGCTACCAACGCCGTTCCGATGATTGACGTGGGATGGATCGCCCCGGCGGCGGCAAGTACCCCCACGGCCGTGGCTGGGATCAACTGAACGGAGCTGGTATTGATGGCCAGAAAGGTGCACATCGCGTTCGTGGCGGTACCGGGGCGTGGATTGAGGGATTCCAGCCCCTGCATCGCCCTGAGGCCGAGCGGGGTGGCGGCATTGCCCAGACCGAGCATGTTGGCCGCCATGTTCATCACCATGGCCCCCATGGCCGGGTGGTCGGCGGGAACATCGGGGAAAAGGCGGATTAAAACGGGACGGAGAAAAGTGGCTAGTTTTTCCACGGCACCTGATTTCTCGGCCAGTCGCATAATGCCGAGCCAGAGAGCCATAATAGCCCCTAGGGGGAGCGCAATGGTCATCAGGGAGGCCTTGCAGGCCTCAAAGGTTGCCGTTGTGACCGCATCCATCTTTCCGGTGACGGCGCCGAGCACGACCCCGATGAGGATAAGCCCGAGCCATATGTAATTCATCACCCGCCAGTTCTAGTGGATGCAGGGGCACGGTAAGAAGAAAATTGAGTCCCAAAAAACAAGTTTTCCCGTGGCAGGATCGACCCGATCGGGTAAAAGAGTGTCATGTCTGTATGTTCTGATCGTTGGATTCGCAAGATGGCCCTTGAAAAGGGGATGATTGAACCTTTTGTCGAACGCCAGGTTCGCTCTGATGATGATCGGCGCATCATCAGTTACGGACTCTCCAGCTACGGCTACGACCTACGTGTGGCCGATGAGTTCAAGGTCTTCACCAATGTTTTCAGCGCGATGGTTGATCCGAAAGAATTCGACGAGAAGTCCTTCGTCGATCTTAAGACCGATGTCTGTGTGGTCCCTCCCAATTCATTTGCCCTTGCCCGAAGTGTGGAATATTTCCGAATACCTCGCGAGGTGCTTACGATCTGCGTCGGGAAGTCGACCTATGCCCGCTGTGGAATCATCGTGAACGTCACTCCGTTTGAGCCCGAGTGGGAGGGACATGTCACCCTTGAAATCTCCAACACGACTCCTCTCCCTGCAAAGATCTACGCTAACGAGGGACTAGCCCAGGTGGTCTTCTTTGAAGCCAATGATCCCTGTGAAATCAGTTATGCCGACCGGGCCGGTAAGTACATGAAGCAGCGGGGCATCACTGTGCCGAGGATGTGATCCGCCCAAAGGAGGTGCGGATGATTTCCGCGGGTAAGGGAAGCCTTAGGATTTCACCCGCTCGATATGAGCCCCAAGGGCATTCAGCTTTTCATCAATCGCCTCGTAACCGCGGTCGATATGGTAGACGCGGTTGATCTCGGTGATCCCATCGGCCGGAAGAGCAGCAAGCACAAGGGCCGCAGATGCCCGCAGATCACTGGCCATAACAGGAGCTCCACTGAGGCGTTCCACCCCGTGAATGGTAGCCCGGTGATTATTCAGATCGATTGAGGCGCCCATTCTTTTAAGCTCCGAAACATGCATGAAGCGCTGGGGAAAGACCGTCTCAGTCACCACGCTGGTACCGTCCATCGTGGCTAGCATGGCGCAGAATTGCGCCTGCATATCCGTGGGAAAGCCGGGATAGGGAAGTGTCTCGATGTGGAGAGGTCTGCGGGAGCCGTTCGGTGAAATGGTGACGCTGTCGCTGGTGTGCGAGAGTTCAAATCCGGCATTCTTGAGCGCCGTGATCACTGCTCCAAGATGCTTGGGCTCGGTTCTTGTGACGGTAACACGGTTCCCGGCAATGGCTCCTGCTACAAGGAACGTCCCCGCTTCGATCCTGTCGGGAATCACGGTGTGATTTGCCCCATGCAGCTCCGGAACTCCCTCGATCTGAATATGCTGGGTTCCGGCGCCTGAGATCTTTGCCCCCATGGCGATGAGGAAATTGGCAAGATCAATAACCTCGGGTTCCTCAGCAGCCCCTTCAATATCGGTGGTTCCCTCGGCGAGAACGGAAGCCATCATGATGTTTCCTGTGCCAAGAACGGTCGGTCCATGGCGCCCCCTAAGATTGATGCGGGCCCCTTGAAGCTTCTTGGCCTCAAGGAGGATGTCGCCTCCCTTGACCATCACCGTGGCACCGAGTGCCTCGAATCCTTTCAGGTGAAGGTCGATCGGTCGGTCGCCGATGACACAACCACCGGGAAGGGAAACCTTTGCTGCTTTTTCGCGACCTAGCAGGGGACCGAGGACGCAGACCGAGGCCCTCATCTTCCTGACGATCTCATAGGGAGCTTCCGTAAGGATCTTCTCCGCACGGATCTGAACCACGCCGCTGGCCCGCTCCACTTCGCAACCGAGCCTCCCTAGAATGGTCAGCATGTAATGGATGTCGCTCAGGTCGGGCACACGGTCGATGACGCACTTTCCCTTGGTTAGAAGCGTGGCCGCAAGGATCGGCAAGGCGGAGTTTTTCGAGCCACCAATGCGGACAGCGCCTTCGAGTCGCACTCCACCATGAACGAGAATCTTATCCATATTCTTAAACGTAATCTCCTTATCGGGTACCTTTCACGGCTTCTATAAATCGGGGGATTCCTTGGTAATCGGGGAGAGCCGCAATGTCCCGATAATTATACCCTGAAAGCATATTCATCACCTCGATGGACTGATCGATTCCGATCTCGAGAAGTAGTCGACCTCCGGGTGCGAGGTGATCCATGGCAAGAGGAGCAAGTCTCACGATGAGGTCGAGGCCATGGATCCCACCGTCCAGAGCTAAGATCGGGTCCTGAAGGACCTCCCGGCTCAGCGTTGGAATCTCGGTTGAGGGGATGTAGGGAAGGTTGGCCGTGATCAGATCGAATCCTCCGTTCCCAAGAAGGCTGCTTGGGATCAGGTCGGCTTCCAGAAAGGTGACCCGATCCACTCCCAGCAACTCCCCATTCTCCCGAGCCAGTGCGACCGCTTCGGGAGAGATGTCCGTTGCCCATATTGTCGCCTCGGGGCTTTCCAGTGCGAGGGTGATGGGAATGACGCCGCTTCCTGTGGCCACATCGAGTACGCGATTGAGGGCTGGGTAGGTCAGGGCCCGCTCGATCAGTTGCTCGGTCTCGGGCCTTGGAATAAGTGCACGCGGGTCGCTCTTGAAGAGACGTCCGCAGAATTCCACTGATCCAAGAAGATGCTGCATGGGAATTCCTGCACCTCGTTTGCGGATGAGATCACGCAGAGGGCTTCGCTCCTCTTCGCCAAGGGCCCGGTCGAACTGAAGGTAGAGATCGAGGCGCTTGATCCCGAGGACATGGGCTAGGAGATGTTCCGCATTCAGGCGGGCCTGATCGACTCCCTGCTTGTTCAGGAATTCAGTGGCTCCCTTGAGAACATCCACCAACTGCATGGACGTCGTCGACATGGTTATCCGGAGACGGACTCCTCGAGTCGTTGCTGGGTATCGGCGGCTTCAATGGAGGCTATGAGGTCGGCGATCTCACCCTCCATGACACGGTCAAGATTGTAGAGAGTCACGCCGATACGATGCTCGGTGAGACGGTTCTGCGGGAAGTTATAGGTCCGGATTTTCTCCTCACGACCGCCGGATCCGATTTGGCTCTTGCGGTGTGCCGCGTATTTCTGGGCCTCTTCGTCCCGTTTCTCCTCCAAGAGTCGTGATCGGAGAATGGTCAGGGCCTTCTCCTTGTTCTTCTGCTGGCTGCGCCCATCCTGACAGCGGACGATCTTGCCTGTCGGGATATGCATGACCTGCACAGCCGAGTCAGTGGTGTTGACACCCTGACCTCCGGGACCACCGGCCCTACAGACCTCGATGCGCAGATCCTGCGGACGCAGTTCAATGTCGACCTCCTCGGCCTCGGGGAGAACGGCGACCGTAGCCGTGGAAGTGTGGATACGGCCCTGGGCCTCCGTGGCCGGAACACGCTGCACGCGATGGACACCGCTCTCGTAGCGGAGTCTGCGAAAGACATCGTCGCCGAAGACCTGGAAGATGACTTCCTTGAATCCTCCCGCATCATTGGGGCTGGCCTCGATCATTTCGGTACGGAGACCGGCCATCTCGGCGTAGCGGGTATACATCCTGTAGAGATCTCCCGCGAAGATGGCGGCTTCTGAGCCTCCCGTGCCTGCACGGATTTCCACGATGGCATCGCGATCGTCATCCGGTTGGGGAGGGAGGAGTGAAAGGAGGACCGCCTGTTCCAGCTTTGGAATCTTGACATTGATCTCGCCGATCTCGGCCTTGGCTAATTCGGCCATCTCCTCGTCGCCACCATCCACGAGTTCCTGATTCTCTCCCAACTGGGATCTCAGGGTCTCCAGTTGGTCCCACGTGGTGATGAGTTCCTTGACCCTGGCATGTTCCTTCAGGACCTCACGGGCCTTCTTGGCGTCATCGAAGAGAGCGGGATTGGTGATCGCAAGTTCGAGTTCCTCAAAGCGCTGACGACGCTTAGCAATCAGCGGTTTGAAATCAAGATTCATGGCGTCTCTACCGTTTAACCCCGATCATGGGATCGGGGGGAGCCGCCCGGCATCGGATAAGCCCGATGCCAATCGTCCTCCCGACACACGGTCGGGAAGTGGTACCTAGGCCTTTTTCGTCAACGACGGCTTGGTCGCACGCGTTGCGCGAACGTTGCCGTAGCGGCGGGTGAACTTCTCGATACGGCCAGCCGTGTCGATGAACTTCTGCTCGCCGGTGAAGTAGGGATGGCAGGAAGAGCAGATACCGATCTTGATATTCTCGCGGGTGGAGCGCGTCTGGTAGGCAGCACCGCAGGCGCAGATGATCGTTGTCGGGTTATAGTTGGGATGAAGACCGTCTTTCATAAGAGTCAGATAGAATGCAGGAAGGTGAGTCGGGAGGCAAATAAAAAGGATAAGGAGGAGAGCGTTGAATCCAAAAATCGCACAGGTCAGGAGGTTGGCAACAATTGGGCCTTGGGAGCCTAAAGAACCCTGGTTAATGTGTTAAAAGAGTTAAAATGATGAAAAGTTATAACGTTGATCCAACGCATTCCCCGTTATTCAGGATTCATTGTTTTTAACCACTGCCTGTAGATCACGGGGGAAATCTCGGACGGCTTGATCTCGCTCCGCCCCCCCCAGAAGACATTGGTATAGAGGAGAGGGATCCCGGCCTCCTGAAGGTGGCTGTCCATGGCCGCCTTGTGCTCAAGCACTCGCTCCTTATCGGTTCCGTGGGCCACACCCATGATGTTCACATTGTTGAATTCCGGCCCCCCCTCGCGCCAGTAGCAGTGGGTCATGATGTCGTGACGTCCGATTTCCGCACCCGCCTCCGCCTCTCGGCCAGCCGGTACCGCCCAGTGGAAGAGGGCATTGAAGCGCGTGACGCGCACACCGGTCGACGAGGGCTTCACATGCTCCAGAAAGGTGGAGAAGCGCCCCAGTAATTTTCGCTCAAGAAAGGATCTGGCCACCGAATAGAACTCGTCAGGCGAAACGCCCGCCGCCTCGGCCCGCCTCAGCCAGGGAAAGGAAGTGATCTCATCAGGGGCGAACTCGCGCTTGAGTTCCAGAAGAACGCGCCATTCCAGATTGCTCAGATGAACAACAGCTGGAGTCATCATGGTCGCCGGTGCCTCGGAGCGCTCACCTGGCTGCGAACTCTTCCTACGGACATGACCGACGCCGAGAGTGAAGATCCCCTTCGCCTGCATCATGCGGTAGGAGTCGGCTCCGATCCTTCGCGCAAGCAGTTCGCAATGGTCGGTGAGAGAGAATCCCGCAGGTACTTTGAGGGTCGTCCAGAGGCGGAAGGCTCCTCCCTGGATACGGGCATCCGTGGAGCGAACAACAACATGGCCGGAGAAGGGATCCTCCTTAAAGAGGAAATCAAAGGCGGCTTCGAGTTTCTCCTCGGGCACACGCCAAGCGACCAGCCCCCCCTCGGCGAGATTATTGGTAATAAGAGTCTGCCGGACACGACGGATTGTGCCAGCCTCAAGCATCGCACGAATACGGTGCAACACCATCTCCAGAGATTGACCGGAACGCTCCGCCACGATGGCGAACGGATCCTCATGGAAACCCTCGATCTTGTCCTCGGAGATCGCAAGGATGGAGGCATTGACCGGATCGTTGTGCTCGGTGGGAATCATTGGGAGAAAAAGCTGATAGCGGTTTAGGCTGAAGAATGAAGGTCTAGGCTAATGGTTTACTGTTATTAGCCCTTGATCGCTTCCGAGAGAATCTCGATCACACGGTCGATCTCGGCGGCGGTATTGTAAAAATGAGGGCTAAATCGAAGCCAGAATCCGTGATCACGCGTCTTCCTGTAGGAGGCAGAGATGGACGCCTTCTGGAGGTCTGCATAGAGATTGGCGGGATCCTTCGAGGGATGACGTGTGGTCAGGATGCCAGAGCGGAGCGGTTCATGACTCATTGGTGAGAGAAACTCGAAGCCATGCCTAGCAAGTCCTGATTCCAACTGGTCCCGTCGCTCAAGAATCAACGATGAGACCGTCTCGAGACCCTGCTCGGCAATCAGGTTGATCGAAGCCCTCATCCCGTAGATCCCAGCGACATTCAGCACACCTGGTTCATAACGCCTTCCCCCTTCCTCAAACTCGATCACCGGTTGGGCCAGAAAGTCGGGTGACTTGATATTCCAGGATCCGAGCAGGGTGGGGCGGCATTCTGCAAAGCGATCCTTGGACACATAGACAATCCCTGCGGCAAGAGGTCCCAGGAGCCACTTGTGAGCATCGGCTGAGAGGAAATCGACATGTTCCACCGGCGTGGGGAAGGCCCCCAGTGTCTGAATCGCATCGAGTGAAAAAAGAATCCCCTTCTCCTTGAGCATGCTGCCGATCGCCGTGATATCGATCCGCCATCCGGTCTGGAAGTGACAGGAGGCCAAGGCCACGAGACGGGTGGAGGGAGTCAAGGATGCCTCCACATCGGCCATGGTGATTTTTCCAAGCAGTTCTGTTTTGAGCCATTTGACAACGACCCCACGGTGCTGAAGATTCAGCCACGGGTAGACATTGGCCGGATAATCGTCGGCGTATACCACCACCTCATCTCCCACTTTCCAGTCGATCCCGTTGGCAAATAGGCTGATTCCGAGCGAGGTCGGCCCCAGCAGGGCAATCTCGTCAGCCTCAGCCCCGATCAGAGCAGCAGCATCCCTTCGTGTCAGGCTGATCTCCTTGAGAACCCCGTCGAACTCCTGCTGATCCTGTGAGCTTGAATCGATATACTCCTTCATCGCCCGGGCCGAACTGGCTGGGAGCGCCGTGACTCCCGCATGCCCAAGGAAGATCCGCTTTCTGGCGACGGGAAAGGACTCGAGGCGATCGCTCCGGCCTGCGGAAAGGTTCATTAGCGAGTCTCCTGCGCGGGTGCCGGTTCGTGGAGCATTTTCCAGAATTGGTCGGTATTCTCCATGCCGTCTGTCTGATCGTCATCGGTCATCGGAAGCTTCGACCGGAAAAGGAAATCCCGAATCGTGTTCTTATGGAGGACGCGGTGGATGAGGATCCCTTCGGCATGACGCTCAAAGTAGATGCGGTGATCGCTGCTGCGGAATCTGTGGAGCGTCCGCCCGTCGCGCTGGATCTTGCTGAAGCTCTCTCCTTCCAGAGAGTTGAGATCGTCCGGCATGACCTGGAACTCGGAGAGTAGGTCGAGTTGGAGATCTTTCGGGAGGGCGCTCATTTCCGCCGCACTGATGGGATTGAAGATGACTTGGAACAC
>WBXH01000009.1 GCA_008933015.1 Verrucomicrobiota bacterium
CAGATCTTCCCGGCATATCCCTGCGTGGGATCCAAATTCCGAGGTGAAGGAAAGGAGGCGTTGCAGTTCAGGCAGGGAATTAACGATAATTATGGAGCGACTTGAGGACTGCTGTGACTGAGGTGAGAAGTGGGAGGGCTTTTCAGTGGCATCGGAGTTTTTATTTCTTTCCGTGTCGGAAAAGCTGAATTCAACTAATGAAAGATCATCCACAAAGATCTCGCTCCCATTCTCTTTTCGGAGTCTTTCAAGAATGGAAGGAATCCTCTCCTCTCCCTCAGTTTTTGAGAGGATCTGCACAAACTCTTCATAGCTCATCATCTTCCTTCCCTGACGATCGATTTCGTAAGCCCCGTCGCTGAAAAGGTAGAGCCTGGATGGGGAAGTGAATGAAGAAGGCGGAGTCATCTGAAACATGGCATTCTCAAACTCTGCTTTTGGAAAAGCACCTAAGACCGGTCCCTTGGCGGGAAGTAAGGAGACCGCGCCGCCGCCTCCAATCAAGACGGCTGGAGGATGTCCTCCGCAGGCATACCGCAGTTGATTTGTGGTTAGCGAATAGACCCCATACCATGCCGTGAAATACATGTCATTGTGGTTCTCCATAGGGAAGGAGATGTTGAGTCGGGTCAGTACCGCCGAGGGATCGTGAAAATCGGTCTCTGGGAGTGAGGCTGTACGGAGGACGTTAACGAGGCTTACCGAGAGCAACGCGGCTCCTACTCCATGGCCACAGACATCAAGAAGATACAGGGCGAGGTGATTCTCATCGATCCAATGATATCCGAAGGAATCCCCCCCCAACTGGGAGGAAGTCTCGAAAACCCAATCTGTCTCCACGACTCCCTTCATTTTCTTTGGAAGGACGGCTCTCGAGTAGGCCGCCGCCTCGGAGACTTCCGCCCTCATGGCGCGGTTCGTTTTCTCGACCCTATCCATGGCCGCAGCAAGCTCCGAGGTGCGCTCCTTGATCGTCTTCTCCAAGCTTACATTCCATTCGGAAAGCCGTTTTTCCCTCTTCCGAATCTCCTTCGCCATGGAGGAAAAACTCCGTGCAAGCCGCCCTAACTCATCCGGGCGGCGTTCTATCTTTTTGAGCACATCACTCCCTTCCCCAAGAGATCCCTGTGCTAAATTGGATGCCACGGTTTGAAGGGCTTTGATCGGCTCCGAAACCCTGCGGGCCACAAAGGAGACCACTCCTAGCAGGAGAAGCAGTCCGCTAAGTCCGATGATAGCCGACTGTTCCGCCAGCACATGCGCCGGCGAGATAATGAGATCAAAGGGGACTTCCAAGATGAGTTTCCATCCAGTGATCCGGCTTGTCGCCCAGTAGATCACATTGTCTTTGTTTCCAGTGATCCTAAGCCAACCTCTATCTTGGGTGAGAAGTTTCTGTAAGTCGGCAGGGCCTATATCGAGTCCGTGGCTAGGCAGATCCCCGAGAAGTTTGTTGAAGTCCTTTTCTCCGAGGCAAGGCATCCGTTTTACCGCAGTGCCGGCTGGACCGATGATGACAACACCTGTCTTGGAGATCAGGTAGGCCGCCTCCTTCATGCTCTCCGGGGTCAGATCGGCTGTCGGTTGAAGATCGGCGCCCTTAGTGATTCTTGAATTCTTTAAAAAGTTTCGGATATGCATTTCCCTGACGATCCTTCTCATCTCAGTCAGGGCGACATCGGCGCCTGCCACACCGATGAACCTGCCTTGATTGTCGTGAACCGCCCTTGTGATACTGATCATCTCGATCTCCGATCCCCCCTCGTCAAAATAGGGTAGGGTGACATGGGTTCCATTTGTCTCAAGAGCTCCGTGGTACCAGTCCTGAGCAGGATCATGGAAGTCGTATTTCAGTCGAGCTGCATGTGGCCAACTTTTGCGGTCTACCCAGATATCAGACGCCGGGTCCCTCCAATCCATGGCCTCCCGGGCCATGTAGAGTCCGTAGACAGAGGAGATGGGGGAATGATCCAAAAGTGATGCCAACCACGGCGCGGACACGGCGGTTTTATTTAATGGGTCGGACGAGGCCACTTCCGTGGCACCGATGATCATCGGGTACATGGCGATCCGGTCCACTAGATCGTCCCATTTACCCATCTCATCGCGGACCTCCTTCCGAGCCTCGCTTGATGTTTGTTCCAACAGTAGTTCACGTCCGCTGATATAGTTGGCAACCGCGAGTACAATCAAGATCGCTCCTGCTCCTGCACCGATTGTGAGCGCAAAGCGCTGACCTATCGAGCGCGGCGACAAAAATTGATTAAGGCGAAAGGGGAGGGTCATTGTAACACCCCAGCGATAGGTGAATGAGCTGGGGATGCCAAGTTGTTGTGAACATATTCTTTCGCTGAAAAGAGCAGGTGTTATTCTCGGAAGTTGACTCCACATTGCTGAGCATCTTGATTAGTGCCATGGACATTCAATTTGAAAAAACGGGCCCCATTCTGGTGGTGACCCTTCAGGGACGGCTGGATGCCGCCGAACACAACATGATCCGCGAATCGGTCGGCAAGGAAATCGAGTCCAGTGGAAGCAAAGGTGTTGTCTTTGACCTTGCGGCCTTGGAATACGTCAGTAGTGCGGGATTCCGAGAGTTCTTTCTGCTAGGGCGTCAACTCCAGCGTATCGGGGGAGGTCTTGCCGTCTGTTCCCTTCAGCCTGCAGTCCAGCGTATCTTTGACATTGCACAGTTTCAGACGGCCTATCCGGTTTGCCTCTCACGGGACGAGGCTCTGGTGGCGTTGGGTTCCTCCATCGCCTGATCAAAATATTCGATCACGCCGTTTCTTGCAGGGATTGCCCCTGAACGGATAGCCTCTTGGCATGTCAGCAGCATCGCCCTTGATCATTGCCGGTCGGGAGTTTTCCTCCAGGCTTCTTCTGGGAACCGGAAAATTCTCAGCAGGTTCCGTGATGAGTGAAGCCTTGGAGGCGAGTGGCACACAAATGGTGACCGTTGCCCTGAGGCGGGCCGATCTTGAACGGAAGGGCGGAAAGTCGGACCCATTCGCCAACATTCTTGAGTTCATCAATGCCGAGCGTTATCTCCTGCTTCCCAATACCAGTGGGGCCAATTCGGCTGAAGAGGCGGTACGATTGGCCAGGCTTGCCGCTGCGGCAGGTCTCCCCAAATGGGTGAAGCTCGAGATTCATCCCGATCCCCGCTATCTTCTGCCCGACCCGATCGAGACGTTGAAGGCTACTGAAAAACTGGTCGCCGAAGGTTTCATCGTTCTGCCCTACATCAATGCGGATCCGGTGCTGGCGAAGCGCCTTCAGGAGGCGGGTGCGTCAACCGTGATGCCTCTTGGTTCGCCGATCGGTAGCAATCGCGGAATCGAGACTCGCCATCAGATCTCGATCATCATCGAGCAGGCCACCGTTCCTGTCGTCGTGGATGCCGGCATCGGAGCTCCGAGTCATGCTGCGGAGGCCTTGGAACTTGGGGCCGATGCGGTTCTTGTGAATACCGCAATTGCCGTGGCAAGGGACCCTGTACGGATGGCGCGGGCATTTCGCCTTGCGGTTGAGGGTGCCTCGGAGGCCTTTGCCGCAGGGCTTCCCATGAGGGAGGATCTCGCCGTGCCGACAAGTCCCCTCACAGCCTTTCTGAAATCGTAGCGCCAGGATGTTCTCCAGACTTCCTGACAACATTCTTCTCCTGAAATCCTGATTTATGGCTTCCGAGGCAACGCCGATGATGAAGCAGTATCACGCCATGAGGCGTGAACTTCCCCCAGGTACCTTCCTGCTCTTCCGGCTTGGGGATTTTTACGAGATGTTCTTTGAGGATGCTCGTGATGCCTCGGAGATCCTGAATGTTGCACTCACGAAGAGGGGCGACGTGCCGATGTGCGGTGTCCCCTATCACGCTGCACGTGGCTATATGGAGAAGCTTCTGGCTGCAGGGAGGCGGGTGGCGCTCTGCGAGCAGGTCGGGGAGGTACAGGCCGGGAAGCTTGTCCGCCGGGAAATCTCCCGGATCCTTAGCCCTGGAACGCTTGAGGATGCTGGGTTGGAGGAAAAAAATCATAATTTCACCGTTGCTCTGCTTCCCCCTGCAAAGGAAGGGGAAGTCTTTGGCTTCGCCTGTGCTGACCTAAGCACCGGAGAGTTTAGGATCACTGAGCTGTCCAACCTAGATGCGCTTCTGGATGAGGTTGTGCGTGTGACTCCGGCCGAGATCCTTGCTCCCGAAGGGCGGAAAAATCTGCTGGGTGATCTCCCTGAACGGCTTCCGTTTGGCTTTCCCCCAATAGAGGAGGTCGAGAGCTATCTCTTCGATCCGATGGCCGCCTCGGAACTCCTTACCTCACACTTTAAGGTTCATTCACTCGACGGATTCGGTGTGTCTGACCTTCCGCGGGGAGTCTCGGCTGCAGGAGCCCTCCTTCATTATCTCACTCGCATTCTCCGGAGGAATGCCAGTCATCTCCGTTCCCTGCATGCTTACCGACAGGCGGAGCACCTTCTTCTGGATGCTCCGACGCAGACGCACCTAGAACTTGTGCAGTCCCGAGCAGGTCGTGCCATGACCCTGCTCGGAGCGCTTGACCGCACAGTGACCCCGATGGGAGCGCGCACGCTCCGCGACTGGATCCTGCGTCCGCTGGTCTCGCCGGCATCAATTTCCCACCGTCAGGATGCCATCGGCCTTTATGTGGCATCTCCCATGAAGCTTGGAGATGTCCGCGAACTGCTGCGCGGGGTCAGGGATATTGAACGTGCCGTTTCCAGACTCAGCCAAAGTTCAGGAACAGCCAGAGATCTCGCCGTACTGGCTGCCTCGCTCGCAGCGGTTCCTCTGATCAGGAATAGCCTCTCATTTAGCGACAAGGGGCTGCTCCCGGAGATCGCCGCAGCTCTTCACCCGCTTTCGGAACTGACCAGGCATCTCGAATCAGCCCTCGTCCCGGAACCTCCACCGACAATCCGCGATGGTGGGATGATCCGCCCTAGATTCGACGACTCTTTGGATGAACTTAGGAGGGCTTCCACCGAAGGGAAGGAGTGGATCGCTGCGCTTCAGGAACAAGAAATCCGGCGAACTGGGATCAAGTCGCTGAAAGTCCGCTTCAATGCTGTTTTCGGATACTTCATCGAGGTCACCACGGCAAATCTTGGGAACGTCCCCGACGATTACACCCGTAAGCAGACAACCGCTGGAGGTGAGCGCTTCATCACCCCGGAGCTCAAGGAGATGGAAGGGAAAATCCTAGGAGCCGAGGAGCGGGCCAAGGCGCTTGAGATCGAGATCTTTCACCGGTTGAGGATTGCTGTTTTGGAGCAGGTCATTCCGCTGCAGGAGACGGCGGCCTCTGCAGGATCACTTGATGCGCTCGCTTCGCTTGCCGAGACAGCTCGTCTCTACAGTTACTCCAAGCCGGCAGTCGATGATTCCACGGTGCTTCTCATTGAGGCCGGACGTCATCCGGTGCTTGAACAACGCCCGGGTGGAGAGGCATTCGTCCCCAACGACACTGATCTGGATGCCTTGGCCCATCGTATGGGCATCATCACGGGGCCGAATATGGCTGGAAAATCGACCTACCTCCGACAGGTTGGTCTTCTGACTGTCATGGCTCAGATCGGAAGCTGGATTCCGGCAACCTCGGCCCGGATCGGTGTGACCGACCGTATCTTCACGAGGGTCGGTGCCAGTGACGATCTCTCGAAGGGGCACTCCACCTTCATGGTCGAGATGAACGAGACGGCGAACATTCTCCACAATGCTAGCTCACGTAGTCTGGTCCTTCTCGATGAGATTGGCCGCGGGACAGCCACTTTCGACGGACTTTCCATAGCCTGGAGCGTCGCTGAGTACCTCCACGATATCACCTGCTCGAGAACCTTTTTTGCGACCCACTACCATGAGCTTCCCGATCTTTCGCGGACACGTGCCGGTGTAAGGAACCTAAATGTCGCTGTGCGAGAGCAGAATGACCGGATCGTCTTTCTCCGAAAGATTATTGAGGGTGCGGCCGACCGCAGCTATGGCATCCAGGTTGCGCGGCTTGCAGGACTTCCTGCCGCGGTTGTGGACAGGGCGCGTGAGATCCTGACCAATCTGGAAAAATCTGAACTCAATGCCGAGGGGCGCCCGAAACTTGCCGGGACACGTCGGAAAATTCCGGGTGCTCCCGATCCGACGACTGAACTCCCTCTCTTCGGTTGATTCCGCGAGGGGGCCCTGTGCGCTCGGGGTGACTTTGAAAATTCCATTGAGTACCCTTGGGCTCCCCTCCTCTCTGAAACAAATCTGTTATTTCCTTGCCCTTTGTTTCTCGAGTGGCGAATTTTATTGATTCTGCCGGACTAAGTCCGGCCCTTTTTGCGTAAAAAAACATGTCCAACACTATTCTTGTAGGTTCCCAATGGGGTGACGAAGGCAAAGGCAAAATTATCGATGTTCTGACGGGAGACGTCGATATTGTCGTTCGAAGCCAAGGCGGAAATAATGCCGGCCACACCATCGTGGACGGCGATAAAAAATATGTCCTCCATCTGATTCCCTCGGGAATTCTCCGGAAGGGAAAAGTCTGCGTCATCGGCAATGGAGTTGTTATTGATCCTGTGGCCCTTGTGGAGGAGATCAAGGGGCTGAAAAAACGCGGCATCAAAGTCGATAAGAACCTCCTTATCAGTGAGAATGCCCATCTGGTAATGCCTTACCACAGGGCCCTTGACGAAATTCGAGAGGCTCTCAAGGGCAAGAATAAGATCGGCACCACGAAGCGTGGGATAGGGCCCGCGTACGGTGACAAGGTAGCCCGCACGGGGCTTCGTATGGCTGACTTGATCCGTCCCGATGTGTTCAAGGAGAAGCTCGCGCGGCGGATCAAAGAGAACAATGCTCTCCTCAAAGGACTGGGCGGCAAGACGATCAATGGAACCAAGGTGCTTGCTGATTACGTCGCTGCAGCAAAGGTCTTGAAATCTTTTGTTACCAATACCGTTAGCTATCTCCACAAGGCGATGGAGGAAAAAAAAGAGATTCTCTTCGAGGGTGCGCAGGGCACTTTCCTAGATATTGATCATGGAACTTATCCCTTTGTCACCAGTTCCAACACCACTTCCGGAGGCGCCTGCACGGGATCCGGCATTGCTCCTAACAGGATCGACACGGTTATCGGTGTCGTGAAGGCCTACACAACCCGCGTCGGCGAGGGGCCTCTTCCCACCGAGGAGGATGTCCTCGGTGATATGCTGCACGGGATGGGGCGCGAGTTCGGCGCCACAACAGGGCGGGCGCGCCGATGCGGATGGTTTGATGCCGTGGCCACACGCTTTGCTACCTTGGTCAACGGGGTGGACGAACTTGCCATCACCAATCTGGATGGATTGGACGGACTCGATGAGATTCTTATATGCACTGGTTATCGAATTGATGGGAGAGGGGCGGTTCTGGATACGCCCCCCTCGGATGCGGGTGAGTTGGCCCGATGCCGTCCAGTCTATACAACAATGCCCGGTTGGCTCACTCCCACGGACAAAATCCGCAAGTACAAGGATCTTCCCGGGAAGGCCCGCCGCTACGCCGAGACACTTGCAAAGCTAAGTGGTGCGAAGCTCTTGATTGTCAGTGTCGGTCCCGGACGGGAGCAGACCATCCATCTTTAAGCAAAAGGGTGATATTATCCCCTGTTTTGGCCCTGTTTTCATAGTTTTCCCAGTGAGATCAGATTCCAATCAGCCGGTGCCGCAGAGTATTCCGAAGCACATAGCCATCATCATGGATGGCAATGGAAGGTGGGCCCGTGAGCGGGGTTGGATTCGTCTGAAGGGGCACGAGCAGGGATCCCTTGCCGTCGAGAGGGTTGCTAACGCCTGCATGGATGCGGGTGTCGAATATCTGACCCTTTACGCTTTCTCCACCGAGAACTGGAAGCGTCCCGCGCACGAGGTTGCCGGACTTATGCTGCTTCTGGAGAGGTTTCTTTCCGAAAAAGTGGCCATGATGAATGAGAACGGAGTTCGATTGGCGACTATCGGTCGAACGCATGACCTTCCCAGACCTGCGCGCAAGCGCCTTGAGCGGGCTATCGCTGAGACGTCTCACAATACCCGATTGATCCTGACCCTTGCTCTCAACTATGGGGGACGTGAGGAGATTGTCGATGCGGTCAGATCGATTGCGGCTGAAGTGCGTGTCGGCTCGATCGAACCCGAAGCAATCGAAGCGGCTACCATTTCAAGCCACCTCTACACGCGAGGTCTTCCGGATCCCGATCTTCTCATCAGGACATCGGGTGAGATGAGGATTTCAAACTTTCTGCTCTGGCAGCTCAGCTATACCGAAATCCATGTCACTCGGAAGCTTTGGCCTGATTTTGGCCCTGAGGATCTTCACGCCGCGCTCGCCGATTACGCTTCCCGGGAACGCCGTTTCGGTGAGGCCCGGGAGAATCCGGCACCAACCATCATTCCTTCATGAACACTCTATCCGTTAGTAACCAAACCGTCCTGATCGTCGACAGTGAGACCGATTTCCTCGACTGGGCACGACTCCAGCTCAAAGCCTCGGGAGTGAAGGTTATCACGGAGACCAATGCTACGAACGCCTTCAAGATTTTCTGTCTTGAGAAGCCGGATCTTGTGATCACCGAGATGCACCTCCGACCTGCGGGTGGGCTTGATCTTCTGGCCAAGATTAGGGCCGAATCCTCCAACGCCATGGTCATCATCATGAGTGCCTTCGGAACGACACAGGCCGTTATTGAGTCGATGAAGCTTGGTGCCTTTGACTTCCTGAGAAAGGAGTCCCTTCCCTTCACGATGAAAGTGGTTGTCGACAGTGCGCTCAAGGCTGCCGCCGAGCTGCGCTCTGCATCTCCGACAAAGCCAGCACTGACCGTCGAGCAATACAGGGATGATATTGTTGGCCAGTCCGAGGCCATGCAGTCCGTCTTCAAGATGGTGGGGCGGGTCGCCATGAGCGATGCCCCTGTGCTGGTGACCGGTGAGAGCGGCTCCGGCAAGGAGCTTGTCGCCCGTGCCATCCACAACTACAGCGAGAGGAGCAAGAAGAGTCTTCTGGCCATCAACTGTGCGGCAATCCCCGAGAACCTCTTGGAAAGCGAGCTTTTCGGGCATGAGAAGGGATCCTTTACCGGGGCCGCAACCCAGCGTATCGGAAGATTCGAGCAGTGCAGCGGCGGAACCCTTTTCCTTGATGAGATTGGCGAGATGCCGCTAGCCGTTCAGAGCAAGCTCCTACGGGTCCTTCAGGAAGGGGAGTTCTCGCGTGTGGGTGGCAACGCCACGATCAAGGCCAACGTGCGCATCGTTGCCGCCACGAACCGCAATCTCGAGCAGGCGATCGTTGCCAAAGAGTTCCGCGAGGATCTTTACTACCGCCTCAATGTGGTCGGGATCCACCTCCCCCCTCTCCGCGCCAGGGTTGAGGATATCCGCCTGCTGGCCGAATATTTCCTCTCCCGAATCGCCAATTCACAGCACCGCCCCCTTCTCCAACTTTCTGCTGAAACGATCAAAATCATGGAGGCTTATCCTTGGCCCGGTAATGTACGCGAACTCCAGAACACGCTCCAGCGTGCCTGTGTCTTGGCGACGAGCGATGTCCTCCTGCCGAAGGACCTGCCCCTCGGTCAAGTGAGCATCGTGCAGGAAATTCCGGAGTTGGCTGCCAGCACTTACACCGACCTGACCGTGGAGGAGGCAGCCACGGCGCTTTTCAAGGCTCTTGTCCGGGAGGGGGATGACCGGGAACTTCTTCCCTGGGTCGAGGAGGACTTCACGAGGCGTGCTATGGATTTGACCAAGCGCAACCAGGTGAAAGCCGCCAAAATGCTCGGTATCACGCGCGCTACCCTGCGCAAGCGGCTTGAGAGACTCTCAAGCATCACATCGCAAAAATGAATCGCCGGCCATGAGTCGGAGCTTGTCCAAGACGTGGCGCTGGATGGGAGGAAAGCTCTCCCCCTTCGACGGGACTATTCCGTTGGCCGACCGTGGATTCCGCTATGGGCAGCATGTTTTTGAGAGTGTTGCGATCCGTGACGGGAGGGCTTTGCTGGTCGATGAACATGTAGAGTTGCTTGATCAAGCGGCCAAGAGGCAGGGGTTGAGTTTTCCACGGGCCCTTGAGGTGGCCCTTCGTCTCTTTGCAGGCAAGGCGCACCTTGCGGATGGAATGCTTAGGCTTTATCTCACGGCGGGTCCAGGGGCTCCCGGAGAGAGAGTCAAACAGTCTCCTTGTTACCTCACTTGGGAGCCAGTCCACTTTCCCACTGCAGGTGATCTTAGGAGGGGGTACGCCCTTCATTCCGTTGAACTGACAGCTGACGGTGCGACATGGGGGGAGAAGTGCGGCAATTACGCGGCCCATCTCCATGCCCTGAAAGAGGCCAGAATGGTAGGCGCAGATGAGGCGATTGTCGTTGATAGAAAGAGGAGTGTTCTTTCCTGCGCCATGGGGAATCTTCTGGTCTGGCTGAAATCTTCGAAGAGAAACGGCGCCCCTGTGCTCTGTACTCCGCCGGCGAGTTCGGGCGCGCGCAGAGGAGCTCTCCTGACATGGGTGTGCGGTGAAACCCCCGTCGAGGAGCGCGATCTCAAGATGGTTGATTTGAGTCGGTCCCTGGCGCTTGCCGTCACCAATTCTAGGTTAGGGGTCATGCCGGTGGCTCTTCTGGATGGAAAAAAACTTCCTGATTTCAATCTTTCGTTGAGCCTTGCCCGGGAGTACCTCTGTTTTGCATCAAAGTCAGGCCAAACTCTTAAGTGACAGCATGAGTTACTCAGGAGAGCATGATGATCTATTGGATGTCGCGGCGGCGGAGCCAAGCCTGAGTGGTCTACTCTTAGGTAAGTGGTCAGCGGAAGCCCCCTTTTTGCTGACTGATATTTCAGAGCAGGCTTGGCCCTTCCTGGGAGCGGTTGCTGCCCGCAAGCTGGGTGGAAGTAAAAGGGTCTGGTTTGTCTGCCGTGACGTGAGGAGCCAGGAGGAGTTTGCCTCGGAGTTGGGCTCCTGGATCCATCAGGCCATCCTCTTTCCCGATCTGGAACTTCCCGCCGCCGGCCTCGGCCTGCCTGATCCGGAGACGGCCTCCGAGAGGCTATCTGTACTTGGGAGACTTTCTCACGGCGAACTTTTAGCCCCGGTCATCACGAACTCTCAATGGGAGGACAAGGTTCCCTCCCGCAGCGATCTTACCGGGGGAACGCTGACCCTTCCCAAGGGCTGGAAGGGATCACCCGGAGCCTTGGTGATTCAGTTGGCCGATGCCGGATACGAGCGTGCCTCGCAAGTAATCAGGAGAGGAGAGTTCGCGCTTCGCGGTGGTATTCTTGATCTCTTTTCTTGGCAGCAGGCGATGCCGTGCCGTCTTGAGTTTGACGAGGAGGGCGTTGTTTCGGTCAGGGAATTTGACATCGATACGCAGACTTCGGTCGGGGAGATCGATGCATGCGAGATACAGACGGGTGATACGGAAAAGCCGAGCGTGACACTCCTCGACTACGTGCAGGCGGGCGATTTGGTGGTCGAGATCGGTTGGGAGTCACCGGAGAACGAGTGCGAGTCCCACGATATCGCCTATCCCTCGGGTATCCGCAGGATGAGGATTTCTTCGGCTCCACAGCTGGAGAATCCTTCCGACGCGGGGGATGCATTACTCTCCTTCGATCCGATACCCTTCGCCGCTTTCGGCGCAGGTGATTTTATCGTGGACGAAGCGCGTCGCGGAGAGTTTTTTCGGCAGTTGGAAGAATGGAAGGGCGAGGGATGGCATCTTGTAATCTTCAGTGCCACGGAGGGCGAAGGGGAACGCTTCAGGGAACTCGCCCAGGCTTCCTCACGTGATCTCGTTGATTCTAAGGGGCCCGAAACCCGTTTGGGTGCGATTTCGCGCGGCTTTTGTTTCCCTAGGGCCAAGCTTGCCATCCTTTCCGATGCCGAGTTGTTCGGACGTTCCGCCAGTCAGCGACTGCGCAAGCTTCATCTGCGGCGTGAACGGCAGAAGGCCTCTCGTTCCGCCATTGATTTCACGGAGTTTGCCGAGGGAGACCTCATCGTGCATGCCGAGCACGGGATCGGCCGCTTCCTCGGACTCCAGTCCCTGCCGTCCGCGGAGGGGGGCGAGGGTGAGGTGCTGGCACTCGGGTTTGCGTCGGAGGCGAGACTCTTAGTTCCGATCGATCAGGCTTGGCAGGTCTCTCGATATGTCGGGGTTGGAAAGCTCTCCCCGGATCTATCGACACTCGGTGACGAGAAGTGGAGCAAGACACGCCGGGCAGCTGAGAAATCTGTATTTCTCTACGCGGGTCGCCTCCTGAAACTACAGGCTGAGCGGGATACCGGCCAGGGTCATGCCTTCGGGCCGGATACTCCCTGGCAGCGCGAGTTGGAGCAGAGTTTTCCGTACCGAGAGACCCCTGACCAACTGAGGGCCATCGCCGAGATCAAGCATGACATGGAGTCCCGCCTACCGATGGACCGACTGCTCTGTGGCGACGTCGGATTTGGAAAGACGGAGGTGGCCCTGAGAGCCGCCTTCAAGTGCCTGATGGGAGGTAAACAGGTTGTTTTCTTGGCCCCGACGACGGTGTTGGCTCAGCAGCATGCTCGCACGCTCCGCGAGCGGATGAGCGAGTATCCCGTGAAGATCGAACTCTTGTCCCGTTACAGGACCGCCTCCGAGCAGAAGGGGGTCGTGAAGGGACTGGCGGAAGGATCCATCGATCTCGTGGTGGGAACGCACCGGCTTCTTTCCCCAGATATCGTTTTCAAGAACCTCGGCATGGTCATCGTGGACGAAGAACAGCGCTTCGGGGTGAAGCATAAAGAGTCGCTCAAGGACCGATTCCGATTGGTCGATGTCCTGACACTTTCGGCGACACCCATCCCACGGACTCTCTACCTCTCACTTATGGGAGCGCGCGACATGTCGGTGATCGAGACCCCCCCGCCTGACAGACAACCCGTGGAGACAGTAATCTGTGCCTACGACGAACGGATCATCCGCGACGCCATCAGTCGCGAGATGGCCCGGGGTGGTCAAGTCTACATGCTTCACAACCGGATCGGAACTATCGAGAAGGTGGCCAACCGGATCACCGAACTCTGTCCCGGCGCACGCGTCATCATCGGCCACGGCCGGATGGAGGAGGGGGCGCTCGAGGGGGTGATGAAGAACTTCGTCGAGGGTGGGGCTGATGTTCTCGTTTCCACGACCATTATTGAGAGTGGTCTGGATATTCCAAACGCTAACACGATCATCATCGACCGGGCGGATCGTTTCGGTCTGGCCGATCTTTACCAACTCCGTGGACGGGTCGGTCGTGGCGCCCTGAAAGCCTACGCCTACCTGATGTTGCCGCGCGACATGATGATGGTTGGTGAGGCCCGGCGAAGGGTGCAGGCCATCCGCCAATATTCCCAACTTGGATCGGGCTTCAGGATTGCTATGCGCGACCTGGAGATCAGGGGCGCAGGAAACCTTCTGGGAACCGCGCAGAGCGGGCATATCGCGGCCGTGGGATTCGACCTCTATTGTAAAATGCTGAAGCAGGCCGTTGAACGGATGAAGAGTTTGGAGGAGGGGGGCATCTCCACCTCTGTTCCCGATCTCCAGTCGTGCCTTCTCAGACTCGATTTCGTGGCAACCTCCCGGGAGGAGTTACTTGCCTCGCCACTCGTTGTTACCGGGAAATCTTCCCGTTCCCTCCACTGCGGGGCCTTCATCCCCGCCGATTACCTGCCGGAGGCGAAACTCAGGATTGATGCACACCGTTCTCTGGCTGCCGCCGCCGGAAATCCTGAGCTTGATATTCTAGCCGCCTCTTGGAGGGATAGGTTCGGCCCTCCACCCCCGGAGGTGCTGAATCTTCTGCAGTCTGAGCGGATCCGTCGGGTGGCCTCATCCAAGGGGATCACGAAAGTCGAGACAAGGGCTGAGAAACTCATGCTGACCCGCCGGGGGGACTTTCTACTGATCGGTCACAGGTTTCCACGCTTGACGGCCTCCAAGCCCGCTTCCAAGCTTTCCGAGATTTTGCGCTTTCTGGAGGCGTTGAAACTATAGGATATCCCCCTAATCCCTGTTTCTGGACTTCCCATCATCATGATCAACTTCCGATTTCTAACCATTCTCTTTCTTTTCATCTCGGCTTCAATCTCCCTGAATGCAGCTGAAGAGGTGATCAACGGCATCGCCGCCGTGGTCAATGGTGATGTCGTCACCTTTTCGCAGGTGCGTGAACTGATGGCTGCCCAGGAGAAGTCGGCTGCCGAGATCTATCACGGTGCGGAGTTGGAAAATAAGGTCAAGGAGATGCGTCAGTTGGCGATTCAGGATCTCATCGATCGTTCCCTCATTCTCCAGGAGTTCAAGAAGAAGGAATTCACCATCCCCGCCTATATGATCGATGACACCGTGCAGAGAATCATCCGCACTGATTTCGGAGGAGATCGCGCCGCCTTTGTACGGACACTTCAAGCGCAAGGGTACACGATGGTCCGCTTCCGCGATGTGCAGAAAGACAAGATGGTCGTCCAAGCGATGCGCCAGTCCAAGGTGAGTGACAATATCATCGTCTCGCCTCTGAAGATCCGCGACTACTACAATAAGAACATCGCCGCCTACACTACTCCTGCGCAGGCGAAGCTCAGGATGATTGTCCTTCACGAGGGGCGCGCATCGGGTGACGCCCCACCCGATGCTTCACTGAGCAAGAAGGAGATGGCTCAGGAAATCCATGACAAGCTGGCCGGAGGTGCCGAGTTTGACCGCCTTGCGCAGATGTATTCGGACGATTCCACCAAGGATGCCGGAGGTGATTGGGGATGGATTGAACGCAAGACCCTCAATGACGATCTTGCAAAGGTAGCTTTCTCACTCAAGACGGGTGAGATCAGCCCGGTAATTCCTTTGGATAACGCCTACTACATTCTCATGGTCGAATCCACGAAACCGGCCGTCACTAAGCCGCTCTCCCAGGTTCAGGGTGAAATCGTGCAGAATCTGATTCAGCAGGAGAAAATCAAGGCTCAGGAACGTTGGCTGAAAACCCTGAGGGATCAGGCGTATATCAAGATTCTCTGACTGGAGCAGTCCTTCATGTCTTCCCCGACACCAGTTATTAGGAGAATCATCGGCCTTGTTGCAGGTGATCCAGCGGGAGTAGGTCCCGAGTTGCTTGCCTATGCACTATCTCAACCTCCCGAGGGCATCGATTTCAGGGTGATTGGCGACCCAACCCCTCGTCACCCTGGGCAACCCGACCGGAGAGGTTCCGTGTCCGCCATCAATGCGCTCGAAGAGTCCGCCGAGCTTGCACTCTCGGGGGAAATCGATGGCGTTGTGACGGGCCCCGTGAGTAAGAAGGGACTCCATGCGGCAGGATTCCCGTTTCCCGGACAGACGGAGTTCTTCGCAGCCCGGGCGGATGTTAAAAATTTTTCCATGCTCCTTACCGGTGGCCCCCTGACCGTCTCCCTCGTCACGGCTCACGTGCCCTTAAGGGAGGTTGCCGGAAAACTTACGACGGAAGAGATTGTAAGGGTGGGGGGATTACTCTCGGATCATCTCCTGCGGCGCAGAATCCCAGCACCCCGGATTGCCGTTGCCGGGCTCAATCCCCATGCCGGGGAACAGGGTGATCTCGGCAATGAGGAAGAGGAGATCATCTCCCCGGCACTTCCCTTGCTGGCGGCTGCGAATCCCAAGAGTTTTTTCGCGGGGCCTTTTAGCCCTGACACGATTTTTTGGCGTGCCGCGGAGGGGGAGTTTGATGCCGTGCTCTGCATGTACCACGACCAAGGCCTTATCCCTCTCAAGCTCATCGCCTTCCACGAGGGGGTGAATGTCACGCTGGGCCTTCCCTTTGTAAGAACCAGCCCGGATCATGGGACGGCTTACGAATTGGCTGGGAGTGGGCGGGTTCGCCCTGACAGCTTCCTTTCAGCTGTACGACTAGCTGCTGAATTGGTCCGATCAAAGGCGTGAAAGACGTCCTGTAGTCGGAAAAAAGTTATCGGGATTGCAGAAAATCATGAATTTAAGAAGAAGACTGCCGGGCTCTTTCCATTCCGATCCAGCCTTTTTGTTTTCCTGATTTAAAAAATTTCGGCAACTTTCAGATTCTTCTCCGTTTTTGATTGATCGAACTGGCCTGTCCGTTTGCTCTTTGAGTGTGGAACAGTCAACCCAATCATCTTCACCGATCAGCGAACTCATTGCCGTCCGTCGGCAGAAACTTCAGGCCCTGCGTGACCATGGCATTGATCCATTTGGATCCGCCTTTGAGAACAGTGGCACAGTTGGCGACGTCAGGGATTCCTTCGCCGAGGGGAAAGCTGTCTCGTTGGCCGGACGCATCACCGCTTACCGCGACATGGGCAAGAGCCGCTTCCTCGATCTCTTCGACATCGGGGGACGGATGCAGGTCTATCTGAACACAAAGGAACTCGATGCGGACTCGCTTGCGGTGGCCGCTCAGCTGGATATCGGTGATTTCGCGGGGGTCGAGGGTGAGTGCTTCACGACCCGCACCGGCGAGGCAAGTATCCGGGCCACCCGATTAGTCATCCTGTCCAAGTCCCTCCGCCCTCTTCCTGACAAGTACCATGGCGTTCAGGATGCGGAGACCCGCTACCGTCAACGTTATCTCGACCTGATCTCCAACGCCTCCTCGCGTGAGGTCTTCCTCCAGCGCTCGGCGATCGTGCGTGAGATCCGGAAGTTTTTGGACGAGCGCGGATTCCTCGAGGTTGAGACCCCGATGATGCAGGCTGTCCCGGGAGGAGCTGCGGCCGAGCCCTTCAAGACCCATCATAATGCTTTGGGGATGGATTTTTTCCTGAGGATCGCTCCCGAGCTCTATCTCAAGAGACTTCTGGTCGCCGGGTTCCCGAAGGTGTTCGAGCTCAATAGGAGCTTCCGCAACGAGGGAATCTCTCGCCGTCACAATCCCGAGTTCACCATGCTCGAAGCCTACTGGGCCTACGCCGATTTCAAGCTAATGTCTGTGATGGTGGAGGAGTTGATCTGCCATCTTGCCGTCATGCTCGGCAACCAAGATCACCAGGTCCACCACAGGGATAGCGAGGGGAACATTACCCGCACGCTCAATCTCTCACGCCCCTGGAAGCGAGCCTCCTACCGGGACCTCATCGAGGAGGCTGTTCCTGGATGGTTTACGCTCGATACCGAGGGGAAGAGGCAGCGTTGTGCCGAACTCAAGCTCGACATCACCCATTGCCCCGCGGACTTCGAGATGACCCAGCATGTCTTCGAGAAACTTGTGGAGGAGAAGACCATCGATCCCTGCTTTGTCACCCATGTGCCCAAGGAGCTTGTGCCCCTGGCCCGTTTGAATGACGCAGATCCATCGACCGTCGATGTCTACGAATTGATCATCAACGGGCAGGAGATCTCCCCAGGTTACTCGGAACTGAATGACCCCGATCTTCAGCGTGAGCGACTCGAGCAGCAGGCTGGCGAGGAGCAGCAGAAGATCGACACCGAGTTCCTTGATGCCCTCGAGTATGGCATGCCCCCGGCAGGTGGCATCGGGATCGGAATCGATCGGTTGGTCATGCTCCTTACAGGGGCGGAGTCGATCCGTGAAGTGATTCTCTTTCCTCATCTCAAGAGCCGCTCTTAAGCGGCGGATCCTTGAATGCAGGGGTTAGGTTTGAGATATCTACAATCGGAGATCGGATACCCTCTTTTCCGGCCTCTGTGAGATGCATGCTGATCTCAGAACTCTTGTGAAAACCTCCGAGACTTCTCCTCAGTCGTCCGACTCCCACTATGCAGGTTTGTTTGGCCTCCTTCCCGTTCCCTATTCGCAAGGAGTCTTCAACTTTCACTGGTTCAACTTTTACAATTCCCTCTGCTTCCAGATCATCGGGGGCGCCCCGATCGTCTTGCTTGCGAAGGACTTGGGGGCAAGTTCCCTTATCCTGGGCATCATTGCGGCCTTCCTCCCGCTGATGACCATCCTTCAGTTGCCGGCGGCACATCACTTGGGCAAGTACAGTTACCGCTCATTCACCCTGATGGGATGGACGATGCGAACCCTCTTCATCGCCACTTCTGCGGTGATACCGCTCCTATTTTTTCTTTCAAGGGATTGGAGGCTTGCCCTTCTCGTGGGTAGCCTCTTTTTCTTCTATCTTTTAAGAGGGATCTCCTCGGCGGCTTTCCTGCCATGGGTGACCAGCATGGTGGGTGGTGAAATGAGAGGGCGTTTCATATCGATTGATCACTCCTTCACATATGGGGGTGCGTTCTTAACCATGCTCCTTTCCTCGCTCCTGATGAGCGGTCATGTCGTTCCTTGGAGATACTCCCTCGTCCTCTGCTTCTCTCTGCTGGGTGCCCTCATCAGCATTTACTACATGCGACGCATTCCCGATCGGGAGCATCACGAGGAGAAGTCGGCTTCCGCCGAACCGGTCTCCCTACGAACCATTTTCTCCCAGAAGCCTTTACGGAATTCCATCATCTTCAGCCTCCTTTTCGGGACGGTGGGTGGGGGATTGGGTGTCTTTCCTGTGGAATACCTGAGGATCCAGGCTCACTTCTCTCCCTCCGCGATATATGCTCTCACTTCGGGGACATTCCTTGCACCCCTCTTGATCCTACAGATGCTCGGCCATCGTATTGACCGATTTGGCAGCCTTCCGACGATTCGCGGTTCGATCATTCTTTTTACCCTTGTCCTGGCAGTCTGGTTTGCTATGGCGGCAGAAGTGATTACCCCTTCCTGGCAGCTGGTTCTCCTCCTAAACGTGGTAGGCGGCATGGCGGTGGCTGCTTTCAATATGGCCTCCCTTCATCTCGGGATGTCCGTGGTCCCTGAATATGGGAAGAACCATTACTTTGCCGTGACCACCGTGATCACCGGTTTGGGGCTTGGCATCGTCCCCGTGCTCTGGGGTTGGCTTCTCGATACACTAGGCAACCTGGACCATGTCGCCGGCCCGTTCCATTTCACGAGACATAGCGTCTACTTCCTTGGAATCACGCTCCTCTGTGCCTCCTGCCTTCTTGCAAGTCGGATCCTGATCGATCCTCGTGAGCACAAGAGTGAGAGTTGAAGTTCAAGATAGGAATACCTTCCTACGGATTCAGGACTCCCTGACGAAATAGCCTGATCCCTATTTTTAAAATTTTCTTTTGGCGCCGTCATGCCACCTTACGGAATGCAACTTCCGGCCCCGCTCTTCCTCGCGGCACGATATCTCAAGCCGAAGCGTACCTTCCTTGCCGTCATTACGCTCATTTCCGTTATCGGAGTGACCCTCGGTATCACGGTGCTCATTCTGGTCATGTCGGTCATGACCGGCTTCGAGCGAGAGCTTCAGCGTAAGGTGATCGGTTTCGACGCCCATCTGCTTGTCAGTAACAACGGCCTTATGGATGGGTGGAAAGATGTTGCCGAGAAGGCCGCGACAGTCCCGGGTATTGTGGCCTCCGCCCCCTTCGTGCAGGGACCGATCATCGTGGAATTCAATCACCAGAGGCTCGCCCCGAAGATCCGTGGCATCGAGCCAGAACTTGAGCAGAAAGTGAGTGATCTCTCCAAGTTCATTGTCTCGGGGAAGCTCGACCTCTCCGGAGATACGGCCGTTCTTGGTTCCGAGCTTGCGGGGACCCTCGGCGTTCATGTTGGAGATATCATCACGATCTACTCCCCGGGTAATCTCGGTCAGGTTCTCGAGCAGCTTGACAGACTGAAATCGAAGTCCGGGAAATCTTCCCAATCCTCCAAGGAAAATGACATCGAGTCCCTGCGCCAACTCGTCCTGCCGACACAGTTGACGGTGGCCGGGATCTTCGAGAGTGGCCGTTATCTCTACGACAGTGAGTTTCTGCTCCTTCCCCTCCACATCGGTCAGGAGCTTTACGGCCTCGGGGGATCCGTTCACGGATTAGCCGTCAGGACGACAGACCCCAATCGGGCTGCTGAGTTGAGGGAGGATCTCAGGAAGGTGCTCCCAGGGGACCTCTCCTGCGTGACATGGATGGATATGAACAAGCAACTCTTCGACGCGATCGCCATGGAGCGCCACGTAATGTTCTTTCTACTGATGTTCATCATTCTGGTGGCCGCCTTCGGTATCATGAACACCCTCATCACCATCACCGTCCAGAAGACCCGCGAAATCGGCGTGCTGAAGGCTCTCGGTGCCCGCACTTGGCAGATCGTCTCCGTCTTTCTGGTGCAGGGGATGGTTGTCGGCATCATTGGCGTGGCTAGCGGACTGGTGCTCGGCATGAGTCTGATCCGATGGCGCAACGAGGTCAGCCATTGGTTGGCCTCCACGCTCGGGGTCGAGATTTTTCCCCGGAGCGTCTATCAGTTCAACGAGATCCCTGCCGAAGTCGTTCCTACCGACGTCGCTCTGATCTGTGCGAGCGCTTTCGTGATCTGCTCGCTCGCCGCGCTCATTCCCGCCTGGATCGCTTCACGGCTTGATCCGGTGAAGGCTCTCCGATGCGAGTAGGGTAGGAGTTGGGGGCGACTAAGACTCAGTTCAGGAAGCTCATTCTGACACCATCAATGAGCAGGAGTAGGCCGTAGAGGAGCCCGGACCAGCATCCTGCCTTCCAGCGCCAAGGTGCCGCGCAGAACCAGGCAATGGCATCGCGCTGGAGATAGGGCATTCCGACCAGAAAGAGTCCTGCCAGAGCCCAGGCATAGGCAAGCAGGACCAACGCCAACTTCAGCAGGCCGGTCTGGAGAAAGGTCGTTTCGAGGACCGGATGTGCAGCCAGTAGGAGCAGGAAGCCGATTGAGCGTGAGGCCAGGAAGTCAGGCACGAATTTCCAGAGCAAGACGCTACTTGCCACGACTCCCAGGAGGATGAGGTTCCTCATCGGAGAGAACTCCCCGAGATCTGTGGTGGCCGCGATCAGGAGTGTCCAGAGTGCTGCGACTGCAAGGAGAGCCGTCCCCCAGAAGCGGGAGCGAGGGAGATTGCGGGCCCAAGCCATCGCCGGTTCTGGCGCAAGTAGGCCGAGGAGATGGGTGCCGGTAAGGAGGAACCCTATCAGAACAGCGACGAGTGGAAGATTTGGGGTAGTGAGTGAGAGGGAGTCCATGTCAGGAAATGATGCAGAGAGGAATATGTGATCAGGAAATGAGGAAATTCCCTAGGAAGGATTTTTTGAACCTCTGGAGGATCAGGTGCGGTTATTTACGTCTCCTAAGCCACTTAGCCTTTAAGACTTGCAGGCACGAGTAATCCAGACCTCGGCCAAGAGTGCATTCATGGCTGCTGCTACTTCGGCCTCCTTTTTACTATTTCCTTCACCCTCTCCGAGGTCGAGTCCCTCCCAAAGAACACGGCAGCGGAAGTGCTTTAGATGTTCGGGCCCGCTCTCCGAGAGAACCTCGTAGGAGGGAGCGCTAGGGGCGAGTGCCTGAAGGAGTTCCTGAAGTTTTCCCTTGGGATTGATCTCACCGGGTTCCTCGTCGACCTGTTTGAAGTGATCTGCCGCGGATCTCAGGATGAAGGTCTTTGCGGCGGTTAATCCTCCATCCATGTAGATCCCTCCGACCAGTGCCTCGAAGGCATCTGCCAGCGTGGAGGCTCGCTCCCTCCCACCACTCGCATCCTCCCCACGCCCCATCATCAGATGTTCCCCGAGCCTCAGGACCTCGGCATGCTCCTTGAGTGCAGTGCGCGAGACGAGTCGGGTCCGGATCTTCGTGAGTTGACCCTCGCTGAAGTCGGGAAACTTACGGAAGAGCTCCTCCGTGATGACAAGTTGGAGGACGGCATCACCCAGGAACTCGAGCCTCTGGTTATCAAACGGGTAGTCCTTCCGTTCCAGGGAGATGCTGGAATGGGTCAGGGCCTCCGCCAGCAGGAGGGAGTTGCGAAACTTGTAACCGATCCGCTCCTCGAGCGGGTTCATCAGATGCTCGGCGGCCAATTTCTTTTTATCCATGCGCTCTTTCGGTAATGCGTGAGAAGGATATGTCAGCTGGTGAAAAGGGCAACAAGAACGATCCCGCAAGAGACCATTCAGTTAATCCCGATTGTCTGGTTAGACGCTAATAGCGGGCACCGTAACCCCGATAGGCGGCATTGCCACCACCCCAGACTGCACGACCGCGCCAGTAGCCATGAGAGTATCCTCCGTAATAGCGTCCCCCGTAGAAAGCGCATCCCGAGCGGTAAGGCCAAAAACGATTGCCATACCAGTAACCGTTACCCCAACCGCCGTAGAACGAGGGGGCGATCAGAACCGGGGCTGGCGCATAGACATAGGGATAGGCGGGTGCGATCACGCCACCCGGTGCCACCTGCGTGGCTAGGACAGGTTGAGCATAGGTTTGTCCGGCGCCGCTGCCGGGTGGAATCGCACCTTGGGGCACACCGCCATTGTAGGGATAACCGGGAGCAACACACCCCTGAAGAGCAAGGAGGAGCACCATGACAAGGAGGGCTCCCATAAATGAGACTCTCTTGATGTTGAATGGAGTAACAAGCAAAGTGGTCAAATGTCGGGAGATGATCAAACCAACCTCCCCGAATTATCTCCACCATGCAAATTTCATTTTGCAGTCTTGAACTCTTGAGGTTACAACTTTCGACCCTGCTTTTTAAGCGGCGATTGGATCGGTAGCTCAATGGTAGAGCAGTTGACTCTTAATCAATTGGTTGAAGGTTCGAGTCCTTCCCGGTCCACCAGTATTTATTGGGCTCAAATCGGCATTTTCCCTTTTTAGAAAAGGGAGCGCACTGGACTTCTGTGCTGGTGCATTTCCTTATTAGGGGTGCTTTTGTGGATTGGGCTATGACGCATTGGCTCTCGTGAATGTCTATCGTCGCAATAACAAATCAGTAGCAAGAAGGAACTGATTATACTGCGAAGCAGCCCCTTAGGGGTAAGTGGCTCGGTAGAGCCCGAAATCAAATGCGTAGCAACTCCCGGGTCTTCAAAGGTTGCGTAATCAGACATAGCTTTTCAAAGAGCATCCATCTCCTGAAAAGAGGTGGGTTTCCTCTGGTTATTTACGCATCCGGTGACAACGATATCACTTCAAACCGATGCAATCTGCATAAGCCACGCACAAGCTCTACCAAAAGCCCCCATGAAACGAACCACCAAAAAAACGGCAGTACGAGACAGATACTTAGTGATCGGAACCCATGGCCCAGGATTCACGACACAGGAGGAGGAACTCGCAGTGCTCCAAGACGGCATCATTCCTTCCTTCAACGCACTCCATCAACTGGAAGAAAAGGGCATCATCCTTGCCGGAGGGCTTCCACTGGGTGAAAGGACGCTGGTTTTCATCATGGAGGCCTCAAGCAATGAACAAGCGGACCGAATCCTGCGCGAGTTGCCCTGCTGGGGCGTCTTTGACTGGGAGGTGAGGCCGATCCTGAGCTTTGGAAAACGATCCAAAGAGGAGCAATCCATTGTTTCCAAGCTCAAGAAGAGAATAAAGTATAACACGCCCATAACCACGCGGGAAAAAGACTGCTCCCGCGATTCTCAATCCTTTTAATAATTACCCATCTCCTCCCAATTAATCGGCGGGGATGGGTTTTTCTTTTGTCGGAATCTTCCAGCTAAGAGGGTAGATTTCGAAATCTATGCAATCCCCCTTCCTCTGCGTACTCCTCCTGTCGGCACTATCTGTGGTTCCCGGTAAGGGAGCTAATTCGAATTCCCTCCCTCCGATCGCTCCACTCCAGGCGCCCGCTCCCTTGGGCCAGACCTCAGTGACAGCAGGGGTGACCCCGACCACCGAACCGGATGGCACTAAATACTCTGACGGCACTGTGAAGAATGGCGTGACGGGAGCCCAACGGCTTGCCGAGTGCCAGAAGCGGGTCGATGATTTCAAGGACAAACCATGCGACCTGATTTTCATCGGTGATTCCATCACACGGCTCTGGCTTGATCCGAAACGAGGAGCCCTCCCGATCTGGACCAAAAATTATGCGCCCCGCCATGCACTCGACTTCGGAATCGGCGGGGACAGCATCCAGAATGTCTTGTGGCGTCTCGATAACATGGGAGTTGGAAGCCTGAAGCCGAAGGTGGCTGTCATCATGATCGGAACGAATAATAGGAAGAACTCCCCTCAGGAGATCGCGACTGGTGTCAAAGCGGTGATCACGAAAACCCAGGGTGTCTTCCCCGGAATCAAGATTATCTTGGTCAGCATCATGCCGAGCAACAGGGTGAGCGCGGGCAAAGAGGGCCTGCTTCTCAACGAAAAGATGATGGCTGCCGATGCACTTATCAAGGAGTACGCTGATGGCCAATCGGTTTACTGGATTGATCTGGTTCCCTTGATGCCGCAGGTCATGGTGACGTCTCCTGAAGGCAAGGTTGATGTCAGCTTCAAGGGGTTGGGCTCCGATAGGCTCCATCCCGATGCGACAGGATACCAGATCTGGTCGGAAGCCATGGAGCTGACCCTCTCGAAGCTGCTTCCGGCAAACTAAGAAGTTCCAATCGGCAACTTAGTTGCTGACCTGGGCTTGCTACCCGGAGCGATGGGTCAGGTGTTCTTGGGAGGCTTGTTCGGAGAAGGTTTGACCTGTTCAAGGATCAAGGCAGCAAGGGCTGGACTGATCCCCGAGGTCTCAGCCAAATCATCCACGGAGGTCTTCCTGATGCGGGCAATGCTCCCGAACTTCGCAAGCAACGCCTTTTTGCGCGCTTCACTGACACCAGGGATATCATCGAGAGCGCTCTCGGTAATCCGTCGTCGCAGGAGCAACTCGTTGTAGCCATTGGCCACTCGGTGAGCCTCGTCTCGGATACGCTGGAGCAACCTGAGGGCACCGGAGTCCTTGTCCAAGCGCACGGGATTACTCTCACCCGGTCGGTAGATCTCTTCGAACTCCTTGGCGAGTCCGATGACCTTCTGGTCATGGAGTCCAAGTGCCTGAAGCTCCCGGCAAGCCATGCCGAGCTGTCCCTTGCCTCCATCCACGATGATCAGGTCGGGCAGGGGGCTCTCACCACCAGAGGAGCGGGTGCGGCGTTCAAGAGCCTCGGCGGGTAGTTCCTGGGTATCTGCCAACTCACGGTCATTCTTGGCAGCTTCGCTCAGGATGCGCTTGTAGCGGCGACGGATGACCTCCGCCATGCTGGCAAAGTCGTTCTGGCCCTTGGTCGTGGTGATGCGGTAGCGTCGATAACTCTCACGATCCGGAACGCCATCCCTGAAGCGAACCATGGACGCGACGATATGGTTGTCGGAGATGTTGGAGATGTCGAAGCACTCCATTGTCCGGGGTGATCGGGCAAGTCCGAGGGCCTGTCGTAACTCGAGCACATCGGCCTTGGGGTCGATGCTGTTGGGGAGTGACTTGCGCGTGAATCGTCGGGTCGGTTTGCTGGTCTCGCGCAAGTCCTTGAGTAGGTTGCGCAGATTGGCGGCCTTTTCAAAATCGAGCTTCTCGGCTGCCTTCTCCATTTCCGCCTCGAGTGAGGCCATCATCTCCTTCGATTTCCCCACCAGAACCTCGCAGGCCTGTTCCACCCGGATCTTGTACTCCTCCCTCGTGATCTTGGCCACGCAGGGGGCGGAGCAGTTCTTGATCACGTGGTCGAGGCAGTGCTTGAAATCCCGTTCGGTTGGCTCAAGCGGGCGGCAGGATCGGAGGCCGAACTGCTTCCGGATAGCCTGCAGGGATGTCCTGAGCGCGCCGGCATTTGCAAAGGGGCCGAAGTAGCGTGCTCCATCCTCTTTCCTGAAGCGGGCGAGTTCGAAACGGGGGATAGCATCGCCCATCTGCACACGCACCATGAGGAAGCGTTTGTCGTCCCGGAAGCTGATGTTGTACTTCGGCCTCCACTCCTTAATGAGGCGACCCTCGTAGAGGACGGCCTCGGCATCACTCTTGACCAAGTGCCACTCGTAGTCGGCAGCACTATCGATCAGGGCCCGTGTCTTGATGTCGACCCGGTTGCGTCGCGAGGGGGTGAAGTAATTGGCGAGACGGCGCCGCAGGTCACGGGCCTTGCCGACATAGATGATCTTTGCAAAGCGATCCCGGATGACGTAGACGCCGGGTCGGTGCGGGACCTCGCCCAGCTTTTTCTGCAGGGTAATGGCCTGGGGGTTGGCGGTATTGGCGACTGGACCGTTCATGGGACGTCCAAGGATCATAACGACTGAAGGCGGCTCCCGCCACGGTCTAATCACGGAACCAGCTCGTATCCTGGTTCAGGTTGCCCCAACCTTGACCTGTCGGGGAGGTTGCGGTTCTCTTGAGGATTATCTTACCTCTATGATTTCAATCACTATACCGATCTACAACGAGCACGGTGCGATCGAGGCTCTTTTCGCCAAGATCAAGGAGGTGATGGATCGTCTCGGTCGGCGCTACGAGGTCATCTTCGTGAATGATGGGAGCACAGATGGAAGCTCGGTGCTCCTGAATGCAATCGCCTCGCAGAACCCCGAGGCCAAGGTGATTCATTTCCGCAGGAATTTCGGCCAGACGGCGGCAATGATGGCGGGATTCGACCATGCCTTGGGAGAGGTGATCATCCCGATGGATGGGGATTATCAGAATGATCCTGAGGATATCCCTAAGATGCTGGCCAAGCTTGAAGAGGGGTATGATGTCTGCTCCGGATGGCGCCGCGACCGTCAGGACAATGCACTCCAGCGTAATTTTCCAAGTATGATGGCCAACAAGCTCATCTCCTGGATCTCAGGCGTGAAGCTTCATGATTTCGGATGCTCTCTGAAGGCCTACCGCCGTGAGGTGGTCGAGGGGGTCCGCCTTTACGGAGAGATGCACCGCTTCCTACCGATCTACACACGCTGGCACGGCGCCAGGATCACGGAAATCCCCGTCAACCACTTCCCCCGACGGACGGGCCACTCCAAGTACGGTCTGGAGCGGGTGCTGAAGGTTATCCTCGATCTCATGGTGGTGAAGTTCCTCGACCGCCACCAACAGAAGCCGATGTATGTGTTCGGCATGTGCGGGGTGCTGAGTCTCTTTGCGGCGCTTATTTTCGGGATCTGGGCGATTGGCCTGCTCCTCTTCGCACACAAGCCGCTGATCACCACCCCGGTGCCCTCGTTCTGCCTCCTTTCCTTCATGACCGGGGTGCTCTGCATCCTGATGGGACTGCTTGCCGAGATGATCACACGCACTTTCTTCGAGTCCCAGGGCAAGTCAATCTACATGGTCAAGGAGATGAGGAATCTGGAGGACCGGAGTAACCCTCGGAACTGATGTGCGGGATCGCGGGATTCGTTGCACCCCGTGGAGAGGCGGGGAGAGATGTCTTGGAGCGAATGACCCGTTCACTGGCCCACCGCGGGCCTGATGCAGAGGGATATTTTCTCGATCCAGAACGGGGAGTGCATCTCGGGCATCGCCGTCTTTCCATTGTCGATCTCTCCGGTGGAGCACAACCGATGGCGACCACCGATCAGGCTCTGGTGATCGTCTTCAATGGGGAGATCTATAACCATTCTGAATTGAAGGCTGAACTTCAGTCCAAGGGTTGTCGGTTCCAGACGGATCACTCCGATACGGAGGTTCTTCTGGAGGGGTATCGCGAGTGGGGTGAGGGGATACTGGAGCGGTTGAACGGCATGTTTGCTTTCGCTATTTACGACAAGGTTCATGGGAAGCTCTTCATTGCCCGCGACCGGTTCGGGAAAAAACCGCTCTACTGGTTCCAGCTCGACGGAGTATTCGCCTTTGCCTCCGAGTTAACAGCCCTGATGCGGCACCCAGTTTCCCCGAGGAGCGAGTCACCCATCGCCCTGAAGAAATATTTCGCCTACGGCTACATACCGGCACCCCACTCCGTGATCGATGGGATCCAGAAGCTGCCGAGCGGATGGTTTGGAACGCTGGATCTTGCCAACAGTCGGTGGAGCATGAGGAAGTGGTGGGAGTTTCGCTTGGAGCCCGAGTCCTCAGCGACTCAGGTGACACCTGACCAATGCAATCGCTGGGCAGGCGAGTTGCTCGAGGTCCTGGATCGTGCGGTCAAGCGTCGCCTGATGTCGGATGTTCCGCTCGGCGTCTTCCTGAGCGGAGGGATCGATTCCTCTGCTGTGGCGGCTCTGGCCGCGCGCCATCTTCCTGCAGGACGTCTACGAACTTTCAGCGTGGGATTCACCGATCCCAGCTTTGACGAGCTTCCCTATGCCCGCGAGGCTGCGGCCTTCATCGGATCTGTGCATCAAACCGAGGTGCTTGATCTCTCACGTGCCCGTGAGCTGATACCGGGGCTCTTGGCCAGACTGGATGAGCCGATGGGAGACGGGTCACTGCTGCCGACATGGCTCCTGTGCGGATTCACCCGCAGGCATGTCACCGTGGCGCTCGGTGGGGATGGAGGTGACGAGCTCTTTGCCGGTTATGATCCCTTCAAGGCACTGCGTACCGCTGATGTCTACGCAAGCATGGTTCCGCGGGCCATCCATCCTGCGCTTCTGCTACTGGCTTCGCGGCTTCCAGTCTCGCACGCCAACATCAGCCTCGACTTCAAGATCAAGCGGATGCTCCGAGGGCTCTCCTATGGGGAAAAGATCCGCCTGCCGATCTGGATGGGACCGCTGGAGCCGAAGCAGATCGATGACTATTTCGGAGTCCACACAGCGCCCGAGGAACTCTACAGCGAGGCCATCGAGGCATGGGATTCGGCAGGAGAGCATGCCTCACCGGTGGATCGGGCTTTACAGTTCTTTACCCGTCTCTACCTGCAGGATGACATCCTGGCCAAGGTGGACCGCGCCAGCATGATCCACGGACTCGAGGTGAGGTCTCCCTTTCTCGATCTCGAGGTGATCAATTTTGCCCGAAAGCTTCCCCACACGGTCAAGCTCCGCGGCGGGACAACCAAGTGGATCCTGAAGAAGGCGCTGGAGCCAATTCTTCCGGCCTCGATCCTCTATCGGAAAAAGAAAGGATTCGGCACACCCCTCGGGCAGTGGTTTCGTGACAGGGCGCTCGCACCGGAAATCCCCGTGGGGGGCTCCGGTGGTTTTGTCGAAAGAGCCGTGCATTCCCATCAGACGGGTCGGGGGGACGAGCGTCTCTTCCTCTGGTGCCAGCATGTCCTAGGAGAGTGGCGTAAAAGCAATACTGGCCGATGAAAATCCTGATTCTCAACTACGAGCATCCACCGATCGGGGGGGGCGGGGGTAGATTGGCTGCCAAGGTAGGTGCTGGTCTTGTTGCCCGAGGTCATCAGGTCCGCGTGCTGACCAGTGGGATGCCCCACCTTCCCGTGGAATCCGTAGAGCATGGAATGGAGATTCGTCGACTGAGGGCCTTTCGTCAGCGTGAGGATACCTGCAGTGTGCCGGAGATGGTGTTCTGGGTTGCTCGGGCGATCCCCGCTGCCGTTGCTGAAGTGCGCCGATGGAAGCCCGATGTGATTCATGCCCACTTCGCCGTTCCGACCGGGGCCGTTGCATGGGTCGTCAGCAAGTTGACAGGAATCCCCTATGTGCTGACAGCCCATCTCGGTGATGTTCCGGGAGGGGTTCCTGAGCAAACGGGGAATCTTTTTCGCTGGATTAAGCCCTTCACGGTGCCGATCTGGAAAGGGGCGGCCGCTACCACGGCCGTGAGTAGTTTCGTGGCCGGCCTCGCAAAGAAGGCTTACGAGATAGCTCCGCAGGTGATCCTGAACGGGATGGAACTCCCCGTGCCGTCTCCTGTGGAGAGGCATGAACCTCCCCGACTCCTCATGGTGGGACGGATGAGTGTGCAGAAGAACCCCCTCCTGACGGTTCGTGCTTTGGGACTGCTGAAGGATCTACCTTGGCGGTGCACGATTATCGGAGACGGCCCTCTCCTTCATGAGGCCAAGGCGGAGGCTGTCCGACTTGGCCTTGAAGACCATCTGGATTTCCGGGGATGGGCATCCGCCGCAGAGGTCAGCGAGGCGATGAGGGAATCCGACATCCTACTGATTCCATCACTCTCCGAGGGGCTGCCCATGGTGGGGGTGGAGGCCTTAGCCCACGGATTGGCTATTGTCGGAAGCCGGATCGGCGGCCTTGCCGATGTGGCTTATGATGTCGGGGAAGATGCCAATGCACGGCTCTTCGAACTGAGTCAGGGAGCGGAGGGGTTTGCCGCTGCCTTAAAACCTCTTCTACTTGACTCGGTTGAGTTGATGAATGCCTGTGCCGCCTCGCTGGTAATGGCTGACCGATTCGATCTAAAGCATTCCCTCGACCAGTACGAGAGGCTTCTGGTCAGCGAGGCGCGCTGAGACGTTGAAGCGGGCTGTGGCCCTGATCCTGTTTAAGGGCATAAATTTCCACTTCATCGTCCGAGGCAATAAGGGTGCAACGCTCCTTGATGTAGGCGTAAGTTTTGGAAGCCCAGTTTGGGAATCTGGATGATTCGGTGTCGTTCACTTTGCCGGTACCGATGACGATCACAGCCGGATGGTGAAGTTCGAAGTTTGCCTTGGCCTTCTCAAAGAATCGCTCCGGGGCAATGGCGTTGTCAGCATAGAGATTGTACTCGTAGGAGGGGCGGTCAGTCATGAAGTTGACCATCGGGAAGTAGGGGTAGCAGATGACATAATCGCCCGGCTTGGAGTGGTTAAGGATTGTATCGCGTAGCATGGTATCGCGTGCGATTTCCTGGGGATTGAGCTTTACGTGCACCCCATTGGAAGCCGTGAATTCAAGATGGCGCCTTCGTGATGACGCGATGCTTCCGGATCCATCAGTCTGCCACCCCTTGATGGCATAGAGTCCAAGATCGAGTGCCGCCGGAATCATGATTAGAACAAGCAGGAGGCGTTTCCATGTCGTGGAGTCCCGCCAAGTTGAGACTGCAAGGCATAGACCGATAACCAGCGTTACCATGAAGGGGACCATGAACTCGGCTAAATGCACCATGTCGGGTCGCCATAAGAAGTACTGCGGAAAAAGCACGAGCGCGCTACCAGTCGAGACCAAGAGCAGGCCCCCGCTTTTCCAGGGATTAAGATTCCGTGAAATCAAAGAACTCAGAATCAACAAAAGTCCCCAGCCGATGAAGAGCAGAGCAACGGGAATCGGCAGGTAAATTAATAGGGCAAAGAGGCGATCCTTGAATTTTGGCGCGACGAGGATATCCCGCAGTGGGGGGCGCTTCAGGCTGGTGTCGCTATAGGAGGCGGAGGCTGAAGGGGAGGAGGCCTTGGCTTGGGAGGGGGATGCAACCGGCATAGCGGAGGTAGTGGCTTCCTCAGCGGGTACCGTTCTCTTGATGACCTCGGTTTTTATGAGATTCGTTGCCAGTTGGTTGGCGCCGATCCTGATCATCGAGGTCCAGCCAAAATATTGCTCAACCAAATGGCGATCAAAGCCGCGCTTGACTGCATCTTGATAAAAGGGTCCCTGAACTGCGGAAAACAAGAGCCCGAAGAGAACTATAGCCCCCGCAACATTCCCTAAACGGTTAATGAAACCACGCTCCGGTTTCAGAAGATAGAGAATCGCCGTGAGCAGAAAGAGAATGGTCTGAAAGAAACCGAGATCAATCCTGATAAGCCAAGCGAGGGAGATGGAGGATCCGGCAGCGATCATCCAGAGCAGTTGGTACAGTCCCCTTGATGACGGGATAAGAAAGACCCCTAGTATGGTGAGCATCCCCAATAAGCCCACGAGCCCCATATAATTACGACCGATGGCTCCCGGCATGAGAATGACCAGCAATCCCGTGGCAATGGCGAGAAGACTTTTCCGCGTCACCAATAGGATCGTGAAGTAAGCCATCAGACCTGAGAGGATCCCGAGAATGAAAAAGTAGGCCCTCAGGATGAGGTAGTTTGGCCCAAGTATCTTAAAAAGCCACGCTATGGGATAAAACCAGCCGAGATTATATCCCAGAAATGTATCCACAATCGGAAGTGCTCCGGCATTCAGGCGTTGTGCCACGACAGCGGCAACACCTTCCTCACCGCTGAGCATCAAACCGCATCGCCAGTAAAAGGCATAGTAACAGAGGGCGATGATCACCAGAGCCGCTGGAGTCCCTAGATAGGAGGTGGAGGAAGAGGAGTGAGTCCCCGCAGATTTTGATCCACAAATGGTCATTTAGTCATCCTCCGTGAGCAGACGTTCTCGGAAAAGAGCTTTTTACACTCGCCGTGGAAACTGATCAGACCGATTTTAAATTCATGGAAAAGCCTGATCTCAGGGTGATGATGACCACCTTTGCCGATAATGATTCTGCATTTGTCGCGGTGAAGGTGTTGCTTGAGGAGCGGTTAATCGCCTGCGGAACGGTGCTGCCTGGAGCCAGGTCCATGTACCGATGGGAAGGAGGGGTTGAGGAGGCGAGCGAGGTGATTGTTCTTCTGAAAACCGATCAGGAACAAGCATCCTTGTGTGAGAAGCGGTTGGAAGAGATTCACCCCTACAAGGTTCCTGAAATCATTACATTCACTCCCGAATCTCTCCCGGTTGCCTACGCCTCATGGGCAAGAGAGGCTTTGAGAAATCTGCAATAAAAGGTTACCAATGGAAACCATGACGACAAAAGTCTCCACAACCATATTGGATCGCATCCTTGCCGATGTGCATGAGGAGCTCGCCGAGGCCAAGCACTCACGCTCCGAGGGTGATCTGCGTGGGATGATTGCGGATGCTCCTCCAGTGCAGGCATTCCCCGATGTGTTGGATGGAAACTTCGGGCTTATCGCCGAGATCAAGGAGCGTTCCCCTAGCGTGGGGGGCATGCGAGCCGAGAATGTAGCCGATGCCCCCGTGGCCTATGAGGAGAGTTCTCTTGTCAGGGCTCTCTCTGTGCTGACCAACCAACGACACTTCGGTGGTTCCATGGATGATCTGCGCAGAATCAGGGAGCGGGTATCAAAGCCCATCCTGAGAAAGGACTTCATCGTGAGTGAGTACCAGATTCGTGAGGCGCGTGCCTTCGGTGCGGACGCCGTTCTTCTGATGGCCAGCGTGCTAGATGCTCCGAGATTAAAAGGCTTCCACCAACTCGTGCTCGAGTTAGGCATGGAGGCCCTCTTTGAGGTTCATGACAAAGACGAGGTTGCCGCGCTTCCCGTCAGCGCGAGGATCGTTGGTATCAATAGTCGCAAATTCAAGGCTCCTGTGGAATCCGCCGGATTTGTGGGTGATTCAGGTTCCTCTGAAAAGGATTTCAGTATCAGGCTCGACACCTTCGAACTTGTTGATCATCTGCCCGCGGGAGTTATCCGCATTGCCGAGAGTGGTCTCGATGCCGGCAACATTAAGACCGTGCGGGGACGATTCCATGCGGCGCTTGTCGGCACCTCCCTGCTACGTGATCCGGAGGGTATCAGGAAGGCGTTGGCCGAGTTCGAAGAGGCCCTTGCTGCTTGAACTGTACGATTCATGAACTCCGAAGATTTTTCCATCGATCCCGATTCGCCCGACACACAATTTGATGTCTCGCTAAGGCCGCCGCTATTCGACGAGTTCTGCGGTCAGCCCAAAACGATCGAACGGCTCATGCTTCTTGTAGAAGCGGCCCGCCAGCGTGACGAACCGCTCCAGCACATTCTGCTTAGCGGCCCCCCTGGTCTGGGAAAGACCACCCTTGCCTACATTCTCGGCAATGCAATGGAGGCCGAGGTGCGCACAACCAGCGGCCCAACCATTGAAAAGGCTGGGGATCTTGCGGGCCTCCTCACTACGATGCCTCGCGGAGGGGTGCTTTTCATCGACGAAATACACCGCCTGCAGCCTGCTATCGAGGAGTACCTATATCCGGCGATGGAGGACTTCAGAGTCGATATCATGATCGATCAGGGCCCGAATGCTAGGAGCGTCCGGTTGAATCTGGCCCGATTCACCCTGATCGGCGCGACGACTAGGGCTGGCATGATCAGCGCACCGCTCCGCTCGCGTTTCGGGATGAACTGTCGACTGGATTATTACGACGCCGAGGAACTTCGCAAGATCGTCCTACGCACGGGAGGTCTGCTCGGAATGACGATCGACGAGGAGGGCGCGCTCGAGGTGGCCCGTCGTTCTCGCGGCACTCCCCGAATCGCGAATAATCTCCTGCGATGGGTTCGTGACTTCGCGCAGGTCCGTGCCGGAGGGATCGTGAACCGCGACTCGGCAACCAAGGCGCTCGAAATGCTCGATATCGATGCCGAAGGGTTCGACGAGATGGATCTCAGAATCATCGAGGCGATCATCCACAAATTCGGAGGTGGCCCTGTGGGTCTCAACTCGCTTGCCGTCGCTGTGGGTGAGGAGGCGGGCACACTAGAGGATGTCCACGAACCTTACCTGATCATGCAGGGATATCTCGCAAGGACGCCGCAGGGCCGTGTGGCCATGCCCAAGGCGTATCAGAAGCTCGGGATGCCCACTCCCAGAAATAAAGTTTCAGAAACGCAGCCGGATCTTCTTTCCTAAGCCAGAATGGAGAATTTCTCGCGCAGAGAAGCGGAGAAGAAAGCAGAATGCTAAAAATCCGATCACCCCGCCTCATTTATACTCACTTCTCCGGATTATTAACCGTATGAACAGGCTTTCCACAACCTCGTCACCCTACCTGCTCCAGCATGCGGGTAATCCTGTGGATTGGTATCCGTGGTGTGAGGAGGCTTTTGAGCGTGCCAAGCGGGAGCAGAAGCCGATCTTCCTCTCGATCGGCTACTCGACCTGCCACTGGTGTCATGTGATGGCTCATGAGTCATTCGAGGATCCGGCGATAGCGGCTCTGATGAACAGGGATTTCATTAACGTGAAGATCGATCGGGAGGAACGGCCCGATGTCGATCGTCTCTACATGTCCTATGTGCAGGGACTCACTGGAAGTGGCGGATGGCCGATGAGCGTCTGGCTGACGCCTGAGTTGAAGCCCTTTTTCGGTGGAACCTATTTCCCCCCTGATGACAGGCACGGACGTGCAGGATTCCCCTCGATCCTGAGCCAGATCGCCCAAGTATGGAGGGAGAACCGGGAAAACGTGGAGCAGGAGGCAAACCGCTCTCTGGCTGCGCTTCAGGCAGCGGCGAA
>WBXH01000010.1 GCA_008933015.1 Verrucomicrobiota bacterium
CAGGCACGGACGTGCAGGATTCCCCTCGATCCTGAGCCAGATCGCCCAAGTATGGAGGGAGAACCGGGAAAACGTGGAGCAGGAGGCAAACCGCTCTCTGGCTGCGCTTCAGGCAGCGGCGAAGACTGATTCCCAGAAACTTCCCGATCCCGAGATGCCGCTGACCCGGGCTGCCGACTCTTTTCGACGTACCTATGATGAGCGGTGGGGAGGATTTGGAACTTCACCCAAGTTTCCGCGTCCCTCGGTGCTCTATTTTCTTCTCAGGCAGGCAAGGACTACTGACGTGGATCGCGATGATGGTCTGCTCCGGATCGTTCTCAGAACTCTTGAACGGATGGCCTCGGGTGGTATCCACGATCATCTCGGAGGGGGATTCCACCGCTACTCAGTGGATCGCTCATGGCACGTTCCCCACTTCGAAAAAATGCTCTATGACCAGGCTCAGTTGACGATTGCCTACCTGGAAGCTTTTCAGGTCACCGGGGAATCGAGCCAAGCTGATATCGTCCGGGATATCCTTGGCTACGTGCAGCGAGAGATGACTGCTCCGGGAGGTGGCTTTTACTCTGCGGAGGATGCTGACAGCCTGCTGGGGCACGGCTTCCAAGAACATGCCGAGGGAGCTTTCTTTGTCTGGACGGAGCAGGAAATCCTCTCAGCTCTCGAATCCCGACAGGCTGCCCTATTCTGCCGCCACTACGGAGTACGCCCGGATGGGAATGTGGATCCATCCAGTGATCCTCACGGGGAACTCTCAGGGAAAAATGTGCTGATGGAACAAGGCTCAATCAGGGAGACGGCTGCGGCACTGGGAATTCCGGAGGAAGTGAAGGAGGTTTCGGCATCCCTTGAGGCATCCCGGAAAATCTTGTTCGGGATCCGCGCAAAACGTCCCCGCCCTCATCTTGACGATAAGATTCTCTGCGCTTGGAATGGTCTCATGATCTCGGCCTTCGCGCGGTCGGGGGCAATCTTGGGAGATCAGGACTACCTGAGGGCCGCCGAACGCGCCGCATCGTTCATCCGATCCAAGCTCACGGATCCCGAGTCGGGCCGGCTTTTCCGAAGTTGGCGTGACGGAAGGCTTGTTGATGGAGGATTTGCGGAAGATTACGCCTTCCTGATTCAAGGCCTTCTCGATCTCTACGAGGCAACGTTTTCCATCACCTGGCTGGAATGGGCGACCGAGTTGCAGTCGATCATGGATCGTCTCTTCTGGGACGATAAGGAGGGGGGGTACTTCAGCAGTGCCGAGGGGGATCCTCACCTGCTCCTCCGCCAGAAGGAGGACTATGATGGTGCCGAGCCCTCCGCGAATTCGGTAGCGGCGTTGAACCTCCTACGTTTCTCCAGCATGCTTGGGAATATGAGTGCGGCGGAAAAAGCCTCACGGATCTTTGATCTCACGGCCCACATTCTGGAGGGAATGCCATCCGCCGTACCACAGCTTTTGGTGGCGCTCGGGTACAGTCTCTCCTCCAGATGGCAGATCGTCATCGCTGGAACCCTTGGAGCCGTAGACACCATGGCCCTGATCCGGAAGGCTCGGGAGGGATTTCATCCCAATCAGATCATCATGCTGGCCGATGATGGAGTGGGTCAGGGATGGCTCGCGGAATGCCTACCTTTTTTTAAGGAGATCAAACCAATCAAAGGCGAGGCCGCCCTCTATCGCTGTGAAAATTTCACATGTTCTGCCCCGATGAGCCTGACAGAGTTGGAAGTTTGCGTGTCTTAGGTTAGTTTTTTAATTCACGACCCTACCGTTACCCGACTCCCAATCTCACTTTTTCATGTTTTCGAACCTATCAGAAAAACTCCTGCAGACCTTCAAGAGCCTCCGCGGCCATGGTCGTCTCTCCGAGGCCAACATTTCTGATGCACTCAGGGAGGTTCGTCTTGCGCTTCTTGATGCGGATGTTCACTTCGCCGTGGCCAAGGAATTTATTGCCAAGGTCAAGGAGCGAGCCATGGGCGAGGAAGTCCTTCTGAGCGTTACTCCGGGCCAGCAGATCGTCAAAATCTTTCAGGATGAGCTGACCACGCTACTCGGTGGTGACAATGTACCCCTTCAATTCGGGAAGCCTACCCGTATCCTGATCGTCGGTCTCAACGGAGCAGGGAAGACCACTTCCTCGGCCAAGTTGGCCCGCCTACTGAAGAATCCAAGCCTCTTCAGCAGCATGCAGGGAACCACCGCGCGCTCCCCTATGTTGGTGTCTCTGGATTTGGTCAGGCCTGCAGCCATCGAACAACTTGCCACGCTCGGATCACAGATAGAAGTACCGGTGTTCCGTCCATCTCCGGAAGAAAAGGATGTGCTGGCCGCCGCTCGTCGGTCCATCTCCTGGTGTGAGACCGAAGGAGGGAATGTCGAGATTTACGACACTGCTGGGCGGCGTGAAATCGACGATGATCTTGTTGGAGAATTGGTGCAACTGAAAGAGCTGCTTCGCCCCCAGGAGATCCTGCTTGTCTGCGATGCTGCAACCGGTCAGCAGGCTGTGAGCGTGGCGGAGAAGTTCCACGCGGCGCTGGGACTCACCGGTCTTATTCTTACAAAGCTCGATGGAGATGCCCGAGGAGGAGCGGCCCTTTCCCTTCGTTCAGTCACCGGACAGCCCATTAAGTTCGCCGGAGTCGGGGAAAAAGTGGAGCAATTCGAACCTTTCCATCCCGGCCGACTGGCTGGACGCATCCTAGGTATGGGGGATATCGTCAGTCTTGTTGAGCGTGCGGCGGAAGCTGTGGAGATGGAGGAAATGTCAAGTCTTGAGGCGAGAATGAAGAGCTCTTCCCTCGATCTGGAGGACTTTCTTGCTCAGTTACGTATGATCAGGCGCATGGGACCCCTTGAAAATCTGCTTGGCATGATACCCGGAGCCGCTAGCATTCCCAATCCAGCGGTCCACGGAAAAGAACTGCAGCGGGTCGAGGCGATCATTTTATCGATGACGCCCGGCGAACGGAAGCGTCCCGAAATTCTCAACGCACGCCGTCGCCAACGAATCGCTCGGGGTAGTGGAAATTCAGTCACAGAGGTGAACAACCTCCTTCTGAAGTTTGGGCAGATGAAAAAACTGGCCAAAAACACTGGAAAAATGAAAAAAATGATGTCTCAAATGCAATCCCGTTCCGCCTTCGGTGGAATCCAGGGCCTTGCCCCGAACCAACCCACAACGAACCGACTCCCATGGCAGTAGCAATCCGACTCAGGCGCGAAGGCGCACGCAATCACCCTTTTTACCGCATCACGGTGGCCGACCAGCGCTGCCCAAGGGACGGCAAGTTCATCGAACTCATCGGTCACTACGACCCCAAGCAGGCTGGTGACAATTACAAGATCAACCTGCCTAGGGCCGAGTATTGGCTCAGCGTGGGAGCCCGTCCTTCCCAGACGGTAATGAGCTTCATCAACAAGGCCCGCAAGATCGTCGTTGAGGCTGAAGCTCCAGCGGCCTAACGCTGGTATCCAGGATGGAAGAGTTTCTGCGCTACGTGGTGCTGGAACTCGTGGAGTACCCCGACGAAGTTGTTTTGAACTCTCGTGACGAGAGCGGAAGGACTCTTTTTCAACTCTCCTTAGCCGGTAGTGATGTGGGCCGCCTAATCGGAAAGGGGGGAGGCACCGTACAAGCCATCAGGACTCTTCTGAATATGTCTGCTGAAAGAAAAGGACAGCGTGCTTCCTTGGATATTCTGGGTTGATTGGTCTTTGCAAGAAGAGGCTTGATGGAATTCGTGGAACGAAGTGATCGTGATGTCTCCATGAGCAGTTCTGCTGAGTTCCTTGACTCCCAGTCCTTTCGGTTGAAGATGCTAGAATGAGTGCTAATCCCATCGAATTGTCTCTCTTGAGAAGGATGAGGCGCAACCGTGCCACTGCGTCCCTTCGCTCTCTCGTGAGGGAAACGACTCTAACCCGTGGAGATCTTGTCCAACCACTTTTCATAAGAGCTGGGGAAGGGGAACCTGATCCGGTGGAATCGATGCCGCGGGTGGTGAGGCACACACTCCGCTCACTGGCTGAGGAATGCAGGCTCCTTGTGGGACGAGGCATCCCCGCCATTGCTCTCTTTCCCAGCATCGATGGGTCAAAAAAGGATGCCTTGGGAACCCATGCAACCGCATCCGACAATATCCTTTTCGAGGCGATCCGATCCGTAAAGTCCGCATGTCCATCACTGGTGGTGATTACCGATGTCGCGCTTGATCCCTACACAGACCATGGGCATGATGGTTTGCTGAACGGACGGGGAGAGGTGGACAATGATTCCACTGTCGAGGCCCTCCAACGACTTGCCTTGACTCAGGCTCAGGCTGGAGCCGATGTGGTGGCCCCCTCCGATATGATGGACGGGAGGGTGAAAGCCATCCGAGAGTTTCTTGATGGGGAGGGCTATGTAGAGACATCCATACTGGCCTATGCCGCAAAATATGCCTCAGGTTACTATGGTCCGTTCCGCGATGCTGTGAAGAGCGGAAGCAAACATGCCCGGCTTGATAAGCGAGGTTATCAGATGGATCCCTCGAATGTGCGTGAGGCTCTCCTTGAGGTGAAACTAGACGAGGAGGAGGGAGCTGACATGGTCATGGTCAAGCCAGCAGGCCCCTACCTTGATATCATCCGAGCGGTGAGGGAGTATACCCTCCTCCCGCTCGCGGCTTATCAAGTTTCCGGCGAGTATGCTCAGATCCACGCCGCCGCACGACTTGGATGGCTCGATTACGACGCCACTCGCGATGAATCATTGCTTGCGATCAAAAGGGCTGGGGCCGACATGATCTTCACCTATTTTGCCGCCGAGGTTGCCGATTCCCTCACGCGATGAACACGCGAGGGTGGAAGGTAATCTGGTCTTCCTTTTTGGCGACCTGCATTTTGCTGATTTTTTCCGGTTGCGCAGGAGATACGCGCCATCGTCTTGTCGTGAGTCTGCCTGACCAGAAGATGCTTCTTCTCACCGATGGAAATCCGGTGGCGACTTACAGGGTTTCAACCTCAAAGTTCGGCACGGGGGATGGGGAGGGGAGTTATGCCACTCCGCTCGGTCATCTCTGCGTCAGGAAAAAAATCGGCGATGGGGCTCCAATTGGGGAAGTGTTCAAATCACGAAAACCAACGGGAGAAGTGCTCCCACCCGATGCCCAAGGGCGCGATCCTATCGTGACCCGGATCCTTTGGCTGGATGGCCTAGAGGTTCACAATCGGAATGCCTTTCAGCGCTGTATATATATTCATGGCACACCGCAGGAGTCCCTCTTGGGAAAACCGGTCAGTTACGGGTGTATCAGGATGAGTTCATCGGATGTCGTGAAGCTTTATGAAATCGTTGGCAATGGGGCTCAGGTCGAGATCACAACCGAGCATTTAATCAGCGCTACCCCAAAAGAAACGGGATTACAGAAGTCGCTTCCTTGAATCATCCATGGGGGTGGGGTTGACGTGATCGCTTTATAAGTTAATCTTATAGACTTGAATCAAGAAGTCCTCCGCCACGTCCTCTTAGGCGTCCTCATTTTAATCGTTCCTCCGGTTGTCCTTCACGCAGAAGCAACCCAAAGGCCATTATCTTATGTATCAGATGCAGTTGGGGATTTGAGGAGCGAGATCATTGTGAGTGTGAAAGATCAGCAATTAGTGCTGAAAAAGAATGGGAAAATGGAGGCCCATTATCCCGTCTCGACCTCCCGATTTGGAATCGGTGATCGCTTCGGAAGCTTTGCCACACCCCTTGGGAAGTTTTTTGTCCGCATGAAGATCGGATCGGGGCAACCGCTGGGCGAGGTCTTTCATTCCCGGACTCCGACCGGCGAGGTGCTTAAGCCGAATGCTCCTGGGCGGGATCCTATCGTGACGAGGATCCTGTGGCTGGAGGGTGCTGAACCTGGTAATAGGAATGCCTTTCACCGTGGGATCTATATCCATGGGACTCCTCAGGAAAAGCTCCTTGGTCGTCCTGCCAGTTATGGGTGTATCAGGATGCGCTCCGTTGATGTCGCAGCGCTCTTTGATCGTGTGGATACTGGTACGACGGTTAGGATTATCGCCGATCACCTGCCGTCGGTCCCCCCTCGCCTGAGTGGCATGGGCTTCCTAAATGCCCACGGCCTCATAGCGTCTCAAGCCAGCCAGCCAGAGTCCACGAGCCAGTAGAAAGGTCAGAACAACCCAGGCCGCCTGAATCGCGAGTCCATTCCAGAGCGCGACTCCCTCTACTTTTCCCATCAAAACTGCCACAGGAAAGTAGACCTCGTAAGGGAAGGGGAGCAGGCGGAGGATTGTTCCGGCAACTCCCGGTACCGTGTCGAGAGGGAAGAGCTTTCCGCTCAGGAAATACTCAAAGGAATAGAGGATGAAGACAACCGTTGAGATTTCGAGAATCCAGAAAGCAAGCATTGCAAGTGCGTAGGCAATCATGAATTGGATTGCTCCTGCCATGACCAGACTGAGTAGGAAGAACCCCCATATGGAGAGGTGCCCGGGCCACTGAAGATACTGTCGGAACCACCAGAAAACCCCGATCACCGGCAATATCGTGACGGCTGTGTAGAGGAGGCGTGATCCCACAAAGATACAGGAGCGGTAGGCCAAAAAATCAAAAGGCTTCAGCAGGAAAGAGCTCAACTGCCCCTCCCTGATCTCGGCTGCGATCTGCCACTCGTCCTCAGTCGGGGTGATAAGATTATCGACTAGTAGGACGACCAGAAAGTAAAAGACCATTTCCCCGAACGAGTATCCGGCGATTTCGCCTGATGTGCCTGCATAGATGGATCTCCAGACAAAGACGGTGCCGAAAAGTGGTACCAGCGCAAAGAGCGAGCGCAGCAGGAAGTTCCAGCGGTAAACGAAGGTATTCTGAAGACCGATCGAGAAGATGGCCCGGTATTTGTCGAAGATCTTGTGAATAGTCATCTGTTTTCTTTGAATATGAGGGCATTCACGCTTAAACCTTGCCACATGTCGACGCTCCTTGAATCCATCGCCGCGGCACAAGCTTCGGGCGCCCTTCTTCCCTCCTCTGCGGAAAATATCCGCACAATGCTCAGCAGAGGCTCCTCGCTGGTCGTTGACGTGATCAGCGAACTTGCGGAATCCGGACGCTGGGATGAGTTGAACAACCGCTTCTTCCGGGCCATGGCATTCGGAACCGGTGGCTTGCGGGGGAAGACGATTGGAGAAGTGGTGACAGGAGCTGAAACCGGACCTGGTCGCCCCGATGGACGCCCCGAGCATGCGTGCATAGGCACCAACGCAATGAACGACTACAACATTGCCCGTGCAACCCGAGGGTTGGCGACCTATGTCCGCCAGTGGCATGAGCGAGAGAACCGTCCTGGTCGTCCCTCGATCGCGATCAGCTACGACACACGTTTCTTCTCCCGTGAATTTGCTGATCTGGCCGCAAAAGTGATGACCGATCTCGGTTGTGATGCACTCCTCTTCGAGGGGCCTCGTTCCACTCCGGAGCTCTCCTTTGCGGTCCGCTACAAGAATGCTGCTGCCGGAATTAATATCACGGCCAGCCATAATCCTCCCGGCTACAACGGCTACAAAGTTTACTTTGACGATGGTGGTCAGGTGGTTGCCCCCCATGATCAGGGAATCATCGATCTGGTAAATGCCGGTGATGATTCTTACGAACCCCTTCCCGAAGCCAAGCGGGGTCAGGTCATCAAACTGGGTAGGGAAATCGATGAGGCCTACATGGAGCGACTTGAAAAGCTCATCATCGATCCGGAACTTTTCCACCGTAAGCCGGCCTTGAAGACGGTTTTTACTCCTCTTCATGGAGTTGGAGGCGTGATCATCGTTCCGATGCTTCATCGCCTTGGGGTCACCTGCATCCCTGTGCCCTCTCAGATGGTGCCTGATGGTCTTTTTCCAACGGTCAAGTCACCTAACCCAGAGTATCCCGAGGCGTTAAAGTTGGGCATGGAACTTGCCGACATAGAGAAGGCTGATCTGGTCCAGGCGACCGACCCCGATGATGACAGGATGGGAGTTGCGGCACGTGATGCCTCGGGCAGGCTTGTCCTGCTCACGGGTAACCAGATCGGTTCGCTTATGGTCTGGTATCGGCTAAATCGTCTCTTTGACAAGGGGATCCTCACCAAAGAAAACCGCGATCGTGCGGTTGTTGTGAAGAGCCTCGTCACCACCGACCTGCAGAAGGAGATTGCTCTTGGATTCGGAGTGAAGTGCGTGGAGACCCTGACCGGGTTCAAGTATATCGGGGCGAAGCAGCGCTCTTACGAAGAGAAACTCCCAGCCGTTATTCAAGCCAACTACCGCTTGCTCCCCGAGGATGATACCCGTGAGGCGCGATTGAAAGATTCGTTCTTCTTTGTCTTCGGCGGCGAGGAGAGTTACGGCTACAATACCGGTGATTTCGTCCGCGACAAGGATGGCAATGCGGCTGTGATCTGTTTTGCGGAGGTTGCAGCTTACGCTGCGAGCCTTGGGATCACTGTCGTCACCCTGCTTGACAGGATCTATGCCGAGTTTGGCTTCTATCTGGAGCGTGGAGAATCGCTCACCTTTGAGGGAGCCGAGGGCGCCGCAAAGATCAAGAAACTCGTCGATTCCTACGCAGGGCATCCTCCCGCGGAGATTGAGGGATCCAAGGTGCTCTCCGTGCTGAATTATGCCACCGAAGACATTTATGATTCCGAGGGGGAACTCCTGCCCAAGGAGGCGATGATTGTCTTCGAGATCGAGGGAGGCTGGAAGGTTGCCGTCCGTCCCTCTGGCACCGAACCAAAAATCAAGTACTACCTCTATGCCATGGAGAAACCGGCTTCTTGCAACTTCACTCCCGAGGAACTCGCCACCACCAAAGAGCGTGTGGCCGAGGGATTAGAAAAGCTCTGGCAGTCGCTTAGGGTCGACGCCGCGAAGCGCGCAGCCTGATTAGGCATCATTGTTTGCTCGCCAGTATGCTTGCGATACCAAGGAAACTCCTGTTCCACTAATAGCCAATGCGGTTGTTGGTGCCCGCCATGACACCTCTGATCTTGGTGTGAATCTTTCGGCAACAAGGGTTTCAGCTCTGATACAGTTGTTATCTCGGAGCCCTGTCGGGTTAAGAGCAGTTCGGGTGCAAACTACTTCTTTCGCTTAGATTGACTGCGGGGGGCTTTGTCCCCTTGTCCGCAAGACTTTCAAAATCTAAATTGACTTGTGGTAAGTCTTGTTTCCCAGAATCAGCGAATCGCTTTCTTGGGAAATTATGTGCCTAGGCTTTGCGGGATCGCTACGTTTACCCACGATCTCTGCGAGTCGGTTGCTGCTATTTCTAGGAATTCGGATTGCTTCGTGACGGCTATCAATGATCGTGCTGAGGGTTATTCTTATCCGCCTCGTGTCCGTTTTGAGATCATGGAGAAGGATCTCGACTCCTACAGGAGGACAGCCGATCTCCTGAATTTCAACAACACCGATCTTCTTTGTGTTCAGCATGAATTTGGAATTTACGGGGGAAATGCAGGTAGCCATTTACTTGCTCTGCTCAAAGAGGTCCGGATGCCGGTGGTGACAACCCTTCATACTATTCTTCGTGATCCCGATGCCCCGCAGCGCCGTGTGATGGAAGCTTTGCTATCTCGCAGCAGTCGTCTTGTTGTGATGTCCCTGAAGGGACTCGAAATCCTGAAGGAAACTTATGGAGTTTCAGATCAAAAGGTGGATGTCATTCCCCACGGCATTCCAGATCTGGAATTTTTGAAATCTAGACTCTGTAAAGAACAGTTTGGGGTTGCGGGAAAGCAGGTTCTTCTCACCTTTGGATTGATCGGTCCCGGCAAGGGAATCGAGTATGCGATCGAGGCTCTACCCGAGATTGTGAGGAACCATCCGGAAGTTGTCTATTTGGTGCTCGGCGCCACGCATCCGAACCTCATTGCGATCGAAGGGGAACGCTACCGATTGAGTCTGGAACGTTTAGCTCATGAGAGGGGGGTCAAGGATCATGTGATCTTCTACAACCGGTTTGTCTCTTCCGACGATCTGAAGGAGTTTGTCAGGGCGACGGATATTTACCTGACACCCTATCTGAGCGAGGCTCAGGTAACCTCGGGAACCCTTGCATATGTGATTGGGGCAGGGAAAGCCGTTGTCTCCACTCCATACTGGCATGCTCAAGAACTCCTTTCAGGAGGTCGTGGTATTCTTGTCCCATTCCAAGATCCTCAGGCTATCGCAAAAGGTGTTTGCGGGTTGCTTGATGATCCTACTCGCATGGAAGAGATCTGCCGAGCGGCTTATGCCATGGGTCGCGAAATGATCTGGCCTAGGGTTGCCCAACTCTATCTTCAAACTTTTGAGAAGGCCCGCCGTGATCGCCGGCAAGAGCCCCAGGTGCCCGTGCCAGTCGAGAGAAGGATGGCTCCGCGTGCAGCATTTGGAGGCTGGACGCTGGCCAGTCGACCCTTGGAACTTCCTCCACTCAAGCTTGACCATATCATACGCATGAGCGACGGCACGGGAATCTTCCAGCACGCCATTTTCAATGTACCCAATTTCCACGAGGGCTACTGCACGGATGACAACGCACGGGCTTATATCCTCTGTAATCTCCTCGATGAGATCGGGACCCAACCTCCCGGCGAAAACTTGGCAGTTCAATCCACAAGTTATCTTGCCTTTCTAGCTGCTGCCCTTGATCGGACGACCGGGCGCTTCCGTAACTTCATGAATCATGGTCGGCAGTGGCTTGAGGATGCCGGGAGTGAGGATAGTCATGGACGTGCTCTGTGGGCCTTGGGATCAGGTGTTGGACGTTCCCGGAATGAAGGGCATCGGAAACTTGCCTCACAGATATTCGACCTCGGGCTTGCTGCGGTTGAAAAGTTCACCTCCCCTAGGGCATGGAATTTCACGATCCTTGGAATTCATGAATACCAACGCCGATTTCCCAATGACGAGAAGACCGGCCTTCTGCGTGCAGTCCTCGTTGAGAGACTCATTACGCTTTGGAAAGAATACTCATCTGAAAAATGGCCTTGGTTCGAGGCCGGTCTGACCTATGACAATGCCCGTTTCTCGGAGGTGATGATTCTCAGCGGTGACTCCATGAATCATAAGGAAGCCCTTACCTTGGGACTTAAATCCCTTCGCTGGCTTACCTCGATCCAGACAACGGCAAAGGGTTGCTTCCGCCCTATCGGGAGCAATGGATTCTATCCACGAGATGGAGTGCGTGCGGATTTTGACCAGCAACCTCTGGAAGCACTTGCCATGGCTTCGGCCTGCCACGCAGCTCTTCGGGCAACGGGTGATACATTCTGGTCACAAGAAGCCAGACGTGCCTTTGAGTGGTTTCTTGGGCGCAATGATCTTACTCTTCCGCTCTACGATTTCGGCACCGGGGGCTGCAGTGACGGACTCCATCATGACAGGGTGAGTGAGAACCAAGGGGCAGAATCTTCATTGGCCTTTCTCCTTTCCCTTGCCGAGATGAAATTGACGGATCCTGACATACCTCCGGAACCTTTTTCACATCCTTGTCCAATTTTCCCTGCACCATGAACTCCATCAATCTTCGACGCCATGAGGTGACGCTTCTCCCGGATAGCTCGCGTGTTATCATCCGGCCTTTTATTCCCGCTGACCCCCATCGCATCACCACAATCGTTGGAAGGGCTCTTGCACTCACCGAGGAGGAGGTGGATCAGGAGCTGCAATCCGTCTGGAGGGAGTTTGATTCCCGCCATTTTGATATCGAATCCCTGCTTCTCAGTCATTACTCGAAAGTTAAGACACATATCTTCACGCAAAGACCCCTTTCCCGGGCGCGTGAACTACTTATCGGGGCCCTCTTTTCAGGCGAATACGCACTGGAATCAGCGGCCATCTTCAACCCTTCTATCGTCCCTCATCCTGATCAATCTGGAGTCCCGTCCAATGGACTTCGGTTCATCATGAGCCTACGTGCCACGGGAGAGGGGCATATCTCCTCCATTGAGTTTCGTTCGGGAATGGTCGCAGGTGATGGCTGTATTACTTTGGACCCAGTTTCCCGTTTTGTTACCGTTCCAGAGATTCTCCCAAATCCCTCTTACGATAAAAAAAGATTCATTATCAAATTGGAGGAGATGGGATTCGGTGAAAAGAACGAAAAGGGAGAGCGTCGTGAAAGCCATGCCTCCTCGGTTATGGGGAAGCTTGCAGAGAGTTTCACTCGGAATGATCTCAATTCAAGGGTTGATGACGTGCGGCGTCAGAACCAACCGCCGATACTTGATCTTGACCGTACGCTGGAATGCATCCAGTGGCTGGCAGATTCCAATTACGAGATACGCTTTTCCGATAAGTTGGCCATGAGCGAGCGGATTATCTTTCCAGTTTCCTCAAGTGAATCCTCCGGTATCGAGGATGCTAGATTCGTTCGCTTCGTCGAGGATGACGGAGTTGTCATGTATTATGCCACCTACACGGCTTATAATGGGCGCTCTATTTTACCCCAACTTATAGAAACCGGGGATTTTTTGCACTTTCGCATCCTGACCCTGAATGGGAGTGCCGTTCAAAACAAAGGAATGGCACTTTTTCCCCGCCGTATCAATGGTCGCTATGCCATGCTATCTCGGCAGGATGACGAGAATCTCTTCATTATGTTCTCTGATAGTCCTCATTATTGGAGTGATCCTATAGTTATTCTGCGTCCCTCTGAGATGTGGGAATCGGTAAAAATCGGCAATTGCGGCTCTCCCATCGAAACCGAGGAGGGATGGCTAGTCATTACCCATGGGGTAGGGCCCATGAGGAAATATTGCATCGGAGCTGCTCTGCTTGATCTGCATGACCCCACGAGAGTGATTGGGCGACTTCGGGAACCGCTCCTCTCCCCCGTCGGCGCTGAACGTGAAGGATATGTCCCCAATGTCGTCTATAGTTGTGGATCGCTCCTCCATGGCCGTGAACTCATTGTTCCATTTGCTGTGAGTGATCGTGCCTCTGCAGTGGTCAGCATCCCGTTAGATCATTTGATCGCTTCACTGAAGGGATTTTCCTAGACGCTTCTTGCACAAGAGCGCCCATTCCAGATACTATGTGTTGCTTCCGGGGCGTAGCTCAGCTTGGTAGAGCGCTTGGTTTGGGACCAAGAAGTCGCAGGTTCGAATCCTGTCGCCCCGATTTTCTTTACTGAACCCTAATCGGTGCTCGCTGGGAGCGGGTGCACGAAAGCATTTACACACCTTACGATTCCTGCGATTTTATTTCACTGAATCATGGCTAGAGACCTTTTCCAGAAGTGCCGGGAGTACAGCGATTCGGCAGATGCCCGAGCGCAGGGATTTTACCCCTATTTTCGCTGCATTGAGCAGAGCTACGGGAACCACGTCGTCTGCGGCGGCGAGGAGAAGATCATGATCGGGTCGAATAATTACCTCGGCCTTGCTCAGGATCCCCGCATCGTCGAGGCGGCTTGCGACGCAACGCGCAAGTTTGGGGCCGGTTGCACCGGATCCCGTTTGCTTAATGGTACGATTTCCCTGCATAATGAATTGGAGGAGTCGCTGGCAGCATTCCTTGGACGCGAAAGCGCCCTTCTATTTTCCACCGGTTTCTTCGCCAACCAAGGTGCGCTTGCAGCGCTGACAGAAGCGGAGGATTTCATTCTTTGTGACAGGGAAAACCACGCCTCGATCATCGAGGGGTGCCAGGTGGCACCGGCCAAATTGGTTCCCTACCGGCACAACTCCGTGGATGCTCTGCGTAATCGTCTCAAGCGCATCCCTGAAGATTCAGGCCGTCTCATCATCATGGATGGTATTTTTAGTATGTCTGGCGACATGGCGGACCTGCCGCCGATGGTGACAGCAGCCAAGGAATTCGGTGCCGTCATGTACGTCGACGAGGCTCATTCGCTCGGTGTGGTGGGTCCTCAGGGGCGCGGCGTGGTCCACCACTATGGTGTCAATGATGATGTCGAGATCGTCATGGGCACTTTTTCCAAGTCCTTTGGCTCGATGGGGGGCTTTATTTCCGGTTCTCATGAGATGATCGAGTTTGTAAAGCATAAGGCTCGTTGCTTCATTTTCACAGCCTCCTTGGCCCCAGCCGTGGTCGGCGGTGTTCTCAAAGCCCTTGAGATCATGCAGGCCGAGCCCGAGCGTATCGAGATGCTCTGGCGCAACACGCGTAAGATGCACGAAGGATTCAAGTCCATCGGATTCAAAATCGGCTCCACTCAGAGCCCGATCGTACCGATTCTGATCGGTAGCGAAGCCAAGGCATTCGCCTTCGCCCAGCGCCTCTTTGAGGAGGGAGTCTTTGCCATTCCCGCGATCTACCCCGCCGTTCGTTACGGTGAGGCGATCGTCCGCACAAGCTTCATGTCGACTCACTCAGAGGAAGATCTTGATAGGGTGCTCGACATCTTTGCCAAGATCGCCAGAGAATTAGGAACTTTCGATGACCCAGCATACACAGAACCAGGCCGCCGTAGAAATGTATTCGATTTTGCCCTGCCGCAGCGCGGCGGAGTTGAAGAAGTTCGAGTCGATTCCGGAACATCTTCACGGAACGGATCCGAACTTCACGCCGCCGTTTCCAGGTAGCGTCGTCGGCCTCATAGGGCCGAAGTCGGTCTTCCTGAAAAAACACGGGGAGATCACCCCTCTGATCGCATATCGCGATGGAAAACCCGTGGGACGAATTGCCGCGATCGTCAACCGCTCCCACAACAATTACAACAAGGACTCGGTCGGATTCTTCGGTTTTTTTGATTTCATTAACGATGTTTCGGTGGCCAAAGCCCTCGTCGATGCCGCAGCTAAGATTCTCAAGGAAAAAGGGTTGACCATCATGAGGGGACCCTACAATCCCTCCATCAATGATGATTGCGGTGTCCTAACGGAGGGGAATGACCGTCCTACCTTCATCTCGATGCCGTGGAATCCGACCTACTACGATCAGATCTACAAGTCGGTTGGTCTTGGCGTTATTAGGACCCTTTACGCTTGGGATGTTCCTCTGCATGCGGACCCCCCCGCCCGCGTCACAAAAATCGTTAACTGGCTCAAGAAAAGGAACAACGTCTCGATCCGTACGATCGACATGAAGAACCTGAACAAGGAACTGGAGACAATCCATCGCCTCTACAACCAATGCCTCGATCGTAACTGGGGATTCTATCCGATCGCCCTGGAGGATCTACTTCATGCTGCGGATGATCTTAAGGCCATTGCCGATCCGAGCATTATCGTCTTCGTCTGCATTGAGGGAAAGGATGTCGGTTTCTCTTTGGCTCTGCCGAATGTTAACGAGGTTTTCCATGCCTCCCGTGGAAGGAAAGGAATCTTCCGATTCCTTGAGATGGCCCTGCGTCTTCAGGTGCAGAAGATCAAAACGGATCGACTCACCGTGCTGGGTGTTGAGCCCGCTTACCGGGACAAGGGGCTCAGCGCCTTACTCTTCTTTGAGAGCTTCCGCATTGCCAAGGCCAAGTACGAACTCTCCGAAATCTCCTGGGTCGAAGCAAACAATGTGGAAATCCTCGAGGCTGCGGAACTCATGGGTGGCCACCACTCCCGCACCTACGAGCTTTTCGAGAAGGTCGTTTAAAGCCCCCGGCCTACTGCTCCGGTTTATCGCGCCCCATGGAGTTGCTTCTGACTGGATCCACGGGGTTTGTGGGTCGTAATTTACTTCTCAGGATTCATCGAGATAATCGCTGGAGTCGGATCATCCTTCCTGTCCGTAATCCGGAAAAGCTTCTGTCCCAACTGGAGGGCGAGGGGGTTTCAGACGGTCGATTCGCCCCTTGTCGTGTCACTGGGGATTTTTGGGAGCTTCCTTCAGGTGCCGCGCCGGAGTTGGTGATTCATGCGGCGGGTCTTCTCTTTGGTCGTCGCCGCGAGGAGTATTTTAAAACGAATGTGGAGGGAACTTTGCGACTGATAGCCCAGTTGCCAAGGACAACCCGAATTATTGTTCTTTCCTCCCAGGCTGCCGGAGGCCCCACACCCCGTGGAGAGCATGCACGAACGATGCATATTCCGGATAAGCCTGTCTCGTTCTATGGAGCCTCAAAGCTCACGATGGAGCGGGAGCTTCGCAATCGCCTTGGTTGGCGCCTCCTGATCCTCCGTCCATCGATGGTTCTCGGCCCGCGCGATGGCGCCACGCTGCCGCTCTTCAAGATGGCTGCCGGTCCCGTGCGGGTGAAACCGGGTTTTAAGGCCAAGCACTATAGCTGGATCGATATCGATGATCTGTGCGATGGGATTCTGGCTGCTGCATTGGTTGCTCCCGCTCATTGGGAGAAGCAAGGGCCTTTTTATCTCGGCTCAGGAACAACGATTACCGACTCGGAGCTTATTGCCACTGCGGCTAGGGTCATCGAGTCTCGAGGTATCACCCTTCCGCTGCCTCAGGCTGCGATCCAACTCGCTTCTCTGGTCATTGACAGCGTCCCGGCCTGGCGGGAAGCCGTACCCAGTCTTGGGAGTGACAGGGTTCGTGAGATCCTGCCGGACCGCTGGGTCTGTGATTCGCGTCCATTTTCCGAGCACTTTGACTGGAACTCACGGGGCAATTTGGAGAATACCCTACGCTCCAGTGCGGATTGGCTGAAGAATCAAGGGAAGATTTAAGGCTGTCGTGAGTGTTCTCCCGCAAAGGCTCGGAGAAAGAGAAATTGATATAAATGGGAAAAAAGAAAGTCTCTCGGACGAAGTTTTTTAAACCTCTGCGTAACTGCGACTCTACTCTAAAAATTTCAATTCAACCCTGGATCATCCGGCGCATGGGAGAGCAAATGATACATCGTTCCCAGATCCTTCATGATCGCTTTCCAGCGATGGATGCCTTCCTCAGAGGTCCTTACAGGCTGAAGCATTTCCGCTGAGGGTTTAAGCAGGTGCCAAGATTTCTCAGTAATTTCCTGCTCGAGTTGTCCTGCTGTCCATCCCGCATAGCCGGTAAAGGCCAGAAGATTTTCCTCATCGTGGATAGTTTCACCATTTTCAATGCACAGATCTTTCTCCCCGAGCGATTGGAAACGCACGCCTGTATCCCTCCAGAGTAGGCGGGTCAGGATCAGATGCTGCTGTTCCACAGGACCTCCTTCAAAGACAGGTACGGCCGCTACCTCTTTTGGTGCATCAGACAGCTCACCTAGGCTTTGATTCTTGGGGCGATTAAGAATGAAACCCATGGCGCCCGCCTGATCGTGGTGCGTGATCAGAAGGATCGCACGACGGAAATTCGCATCATGGAGCGCTGGAAGGGCTACTAGAAGCAAGCCTGCATGCCGGGTTTCGGTCGGATGGAATTCCTGAAGTCGCACGGAGATATTTTGATACCTCCGGAGAGACAGATCAATCCAATCTTGGATGCTTGAGAGGGTAGGATTTCATAGGTTGCAAAGTGGAGAAAAATTACGAATGGGCGCCGCGCTGATTGGCACTTGAATAAAAAATCAAGAAATCTCTTGCCCTGGTTAAGGGCTTCAGCTTTTATTCACTCCCCTTTTTTCGCCATAACCGGCGCCGAAACACCCGTTCAGACCCTTCCCATCATTTTTTCAAAGTACCATGGCCAAAGAAATCACAGGACAGATCAAGCTCCAGATCCCAGCAGGTCAGGCAAATCCAGCACCTCCAGTCGGTCCAGCTCTTGGTCAGCAGGGTGTCAATATCATGGCTTTCTGCAAGGAGTTCAACGCTGCTACCCAGAAACAGGCCGGTGATATTCTTCCTGTCGTCATCACGGTATACAAGGACAAGAGTTTCACTTTCATCACCAAGTCCCCACCGGCTGGTGTTCTCCTTAAGAAGGCTGCTGGTATCGCCTCCGGTTCCAAGGAGCCGAACAAGGTGAAAGTCGCCAAGCTTTCCAAAAAGCAAGTCATGGATCTCGTTAAGATCAAGATGAAGGACATGAACGCCCGCAGTGAAGAGGCCGCTTTCCGTACTCTTTGCGGCACAGCCCGCCAGATGGGTATCGAAATTGAGGCGTAAGAACGTAAGACCAATTTCCTAAGACACATTATCAACAACCAATCGCAGGAGGCTCTTAAATCTTGAGGGCCGATTGAACTGCAATAAAAAATGCAAAACAAACGAAGCAAACGCTACCGCGCGGCTAACGAACTCATTGAGCAGGGTCGCAAATATCCCTTGAACGAGGCCTTGGCTGTCCTCAAGAAGATGCCCCCCACGAAGTTTGATCAGACGGTGACCGTCTCAATCCGTCTAGGGGTTGATCCCAAGCAGAGCGACCAGATGGTGCGTGGCACTTGCCCATTACCCCATGGAAGCGGAAAAAATGTCCGGGTTCTCGTCTTCGCAACCGGAGCCGCAGCCACCGCAGCCCAAGAGGCTGGTGCTGAGTTTGTAGGTTTCGAGGATCTTCTCAAGAAAGTGCAGGGTGGATTTTCCGATTTCGATGTTGCTATTGCGACCCCCGCAGCCATGGTTGAGGTTCGTAAACTTGGTAAAGTGCTCGGACCACGTGGTCTGATGCCAAATCCAAAGACGGGCACGGTGAGTGATGACACTGCCAAGGCAGTGTTAGAGGTCAAGGCTGGGCGCGTTGAGTTCAAACTCGACAAGAACGCTAACATTGCCGTTCCAGTCGGAAAAATCTCCTTCTCCCAAGAGCAACTCCTCGACAACACCAAGTCGGTCATTGAGGCTGTTGTGAAATCTCGCCCAGCGACCGCCAAGGGATCCTTTGTCGAATCCCTCACACTTGCAGCGACAATGTTGCCTGGCATTTTGCTTGATGCGGCTCCATTTCTTAAGAGCTAAATAACAAGCTCGGAACTGAAAACCAAATAACGGAACCAGGACTAATACAATGCGCCCCGAGAAACCCACGATCGTAGAGGACGTAAAACTGCGCCTCACCAATTCACCTTTCCTCATCATTGTCGAGTACGGCGGGATGAATGTTCAACATTTTGCTGAGCTCCGCACTCGTCTTGGAGGAGTTGGCTCTTCCATGACCGTCGTCAAGAACACATTCCTTCGTCGCTCGGTGAAAGACGCTGGTCTGCCTGATCTTGATCATCATCTGACTGGCCAGACTGCATTTGTTGTCGGAGAAAAGGATATCTGCGCGGCGGCTAAGATCCTCAAGACCTTCGCTGCTGAATTCACAAAACCGACGATCCGGGCCGGCATCCTCGACAACCAGATCCTTGAGACCTCGCAGGTGATGGCGTTGGCGGATCTTCCTGCGAAGGAAATCCTTCAGTCTCAGTTGCTCGCTCTCCTTCTTACTCCGGCCACACAACTTGTCCGTACTCTTAATGAGCCTGCGGCCAGCTTGGCACGCGTACTTAAGGCTATGGGAGATAAGATGCCCTCGTCTCCAGCCAAGGCAGATGTATCCGAATCGACCAAGGAGCAAGAAATCGCACCCATTGTTGCAGAATCCGCAGCGCCGGCTCCCGAGGCAGTTGCAGAGTCGTCCGAGGCGGCTGCGCCAGCAGTTGTGGAGGAGGCTCCATCCGCCCCTGCCGCCGAATAGTTTCAGATCTTTCAACCCGATCAGCAAAACCCTAACCAAAAAAATTTCTCCCGGCGTACGAAGCCACGACGGGTGAAGGAAACACAACACGATGAACTGTCGGGCCGGCGGCTGCCGGACTCAAATGTCCTGAGGCTTCGGGACGCGACAGCATCAAAATCCAAACCAACATCATGTCCGATAACCAAGCCATTGTAGATCAACTCAGCAACCTGACGGTTCTTCAGATTGCAGACCTCGTTAAGTCCCTTGAAGAGAAGTGGGGCGTCAGCGCCGCCGCTCCTGTTGCTGTAGCCGCCGCTGGCGGTGGTGGAGCCGCAGCTCCTGCCGCCGAGGAGAAGACCTCCTTTGACGTCATACTCAAGGAAGCCGGATCCAATAAGATCGGCGTCATCAAAGAGGTTCGTGCAGCAGTTCCAGGGCTCGGTCTTGCCGAGGCTAAGGCACTCGTTGAAAGCGCACCAAAGGCCATCAAGGAAGGCGCCACCAAGGAAGAGGCCGAGGAGATCAAGAAGAAGATCGAGGCCGCTGGTGCCAAGGTCGAGATCAAGTAGCCGAAGGCTGCCTGATTACGCAATTCCTGCCGGTCATCGTGTTCAAGGGGGACTTCCTCATTGACACAATGGCCGGCAAAGCGTAAAAAGAAAAGTTTCACCTGCCTCAAGTTCTGCACCTCAGTCTCAAGACTCCTAGTCAATCATTTTATAGTGCCGCCCGCTCCGGTTCCTCAAAGGAACCAAGAGCAGGCGGACATTTTGGTTTATTGGTTCCCTCCTCCCTTTCTCCCAGCACACAACCCCGTCTCACCCTTCTTGGCAAAAGCCTGAAATGGTAGAGAAAGCCACCCCGGCGATCACTTAGCGACAACAACGCGACAACAACGACCAAGTACCATGTCTGACCGTATCTCCTTTGGCAAACTGTACGAAGCTATCCAACCACCCAACCTCATTGAGTTGCAGATCAAGTCCTATGAGGAGTTCTTCCAGACGGGTGTCGATCCAACGAAGAGGAAGAACGTGGGTCTTCAAGCTGTCTTCCGTGAGTTTTTTCCTATCTATGGCTTCGAGGAGAAGTCGCATCTGGATTTTGTCAGCTACTCCTTGGAGGAACCCAAGATCGGACCCGTAGAATGTCAGATCGAGGGTGAAACTTACAGCGCTCCCCTTTATGTGACCTTTCGTTACAAGGACGAGAAGTCCACCAAGGAAGAGAAGGTCTACATGGGCGAAATCCCTCTCATGACCAAGCAGGGCACTTTCATGGTCAACGGAGCCGAGCGGGTCGTCGTCAGCCAGTTGCATCGCTCTCCCGGTATCTGCTTTGAGAGCGACGTGCACCTCAATGGAAAGCTGCTTTACGGCTTTCGCATCATTCCTGATCGTGGTTCTTGGACAGAAGTCCAGTTTGACACGAACGACCTCCTTTACGTCTACCTCGACCGACGCAAGCGTCGGCGCAAGTTTCTTGCCACAACTTTCCTCCGTGCTCTTGGTTTCCCGACCGATGAGGAGATCGCGGCACTATTCTACAAGATCGAATCGTTAAAACTAACCGACAAACTCAACGACGAGGTGCTTAGCACCAAGGTACTGCTACAGGATGTCAGGGAGGGTGACGCCATCATTGCCAGGGCCTACGAACCCCTGACACCCGCCATCGTGCGTGATCTGCTGCGCCTAGGACATTCCACGGTGAAGGTAATCGACACCAAGGAAGACGACACCATCGTCAAATCACTCAAGCGTGATACGACCAAGAATGAAGAGGAAGCCCTCAAGGACATCTACCGCAAACTTCGTCCCGGCGATCCTCCGACGGTGCAGAATGCACGCGGCATGCTCAAGCGACTCTTCTTTGACTCCAAACGCTACGATCTTGGTCGTGTTGGCCGTCATAAAATCCAGCAGAAGCTAGGTCTTGATCCTAAAATCGACGACCGGATCCTTCGTAAGGAGGATATCGTTGAGTCGATGCGTTATCTGCTAAAACTAAGGCGCGGCGATGGTATGACCGATGATATCGATCATCTGGGTAGTCGTCGTGTGCGTACAGTGGGTGAACTTCTCGCTAACCAGTGCCGAGTGGGTCTGTCCCGCACAGAGCGTCTCGTTCGCGAGCGTATGGCCCTCTACGACCCAGCAGTCGATCACATCACACCGCAGAAGCTCATCAATCCGAAGTCGCTTAGCGCCGTGGTACGTGATTTCTTCGGTCGTTCACAGTTGAGCCAGTTCATGGATCAGACCAATCCGCTTTCCGAATTGACTCACAAGAGACGTCTCTCGGCCCTTGGGCCCGGAGGGCTTTCTAGGGAGCGCGCAGGATTCGAGGTTCGTGACGTACATCCGTCGCACTACGGGCGCATCTGTCCGATCGAAACCCCTGAAGGTCCGAACATCGGACTGATTAGCTCTTTGAGCACCTACGCTCGGGTCAATGACTTTGGATTCATTGAGACCCCGTACCGTAAGGTCATCAATGGCAAGGTCACCGACGAGATCGAATATCTCACCGGAGACCGCGATGAAAATTTCTACATCGCGCAGGCAAATTCAACCGTGGACAGCAAGGGCAAGTTCCTCGGTGAGACAGTCTCCTCGCGTTATCGCGGTGATTTCCTCGAGATTGAACCGGACAAGATTCAGTACATGGATGTCTCTCCGAAGCAGTTGGTCTCGGTTGCTGCAGGACTGATCCCGTTCCTTGAGCATGATGACGCGAACCGCGCACTCATGGGGTCGAACATGCAACGCCAAGGCGTACCTCTCCTCATCTCCGAGGCTCCCATCATCGGAACAGGACTTGAGGGCCGAGTTGCCCGTGACTCCCGTGCGGTCATTGTCTCTGAGGCCTCCGGGAAGGTTGCTTCAGTCGATTCACAGCGGATTATCATCACGAAAAACGGGGAACTTCCCGAGGGTCGTAAGAAGCTCAAACATGATCCGGAGAACGGACTTCATGTATATGAACTCCGCAAGTTCATGCGCTCAAATAGCAGCACCTGCATCAACCAGCATCCTCTTGTCAAAAAAGGGCAGTCGGTGAAGGTCGGTGACGTTCTCGCAGACGGACCCAATACGGAGAATGGTGAACTCGCTCTCGGCCGTAACGTGCTTGTCGCGTTCATGCCTTGGAATGGTTACAACTTCGAGGATGCCATCATGATCTCTGAAAGAGTCGTCAAGGAGGACATTTACACGTCGATCCACATCGATGAGTTTGAAATCGGCGCTCGCGACACGAAGCTCGGACCCGAAGAGATCACCCGCGACATTCCGAACGTCAGCGAGGAGGCTCTGCTAAATCTTGGGCCTGATGGCGTCATCCGCATCGGTGCGGAGGTTAAGCCAGGCGATATTCTGGTCGGAAAGATCACCCCGAAAAGCGAGACGGAGCTTGCTCCCGAAGAGCGCCTTCTGCGTGCTATCTTCGGTGAGAAGGCAGCCGATGTGAAGGACACATCCCTGACCGTCCCATCAGGAACTTACGGCATTGTCATGGACGTGCGCGTTTCCTCCAAGGAGAAGGCCGCCAAGATCAAGATGACCCCTTCGGAGTCGAAGCGTCAGCAGAAGATGATACAAGAAGACAACAAGAAGCGGAAGGACGAACTCTTCGAGCAACTCACGGAAGCGCTTGCAAACGTACTTCTTGGGGAGAAAATTCCTCTCGACGTTGTCAACGGCGAGTCCGGAGAGATCATCATCCCGGCTAATCGTAAGATCACCAAGATGCTTCTGCGCAAGCTTGCCGGCGTCTACAATCACGTCGAAATCGACCCGAGCCCGATCCGTAACAAAATCCAAGAGATTATCGGACAGTTCGAGCATCGGTTTGCCGACCTTGAGAATGAGAAAGAAGAGAATCTGGGCCGTGTTGAAAGCGGTGACGATGTCGATCCTGGAATCATTAAGCAGGTCAAGGTCTTCATTGCCAGCAAGAGAAAACTCAGCGTCGGTGACAAAATGGCAGGCCGTCACGGTAACAAAGGTGTCGTGGCCAAGATCGTTCCGGAAGAGGACATGCCGTTCCTTCCCGATGGAACTCCGGTTGACATCGTCCTCAACCCGCTGGGCGTGCCGAGTCGCATGAACGTCGGGCAGGTTCTTGAGACGCACCTTGGTATCGCCGCAAAGGCTCTTGGTTTCAAGGTGGCCACACCCGTTTTCGACGGTATACCTGAGACTAGGATCCGCGAATACCTCGTTGAGGCTGGCAAGAAAGAAGGCTTCTCCTGGATTCAGGAAAACGGGAAGTCCACACTCTACGATGGACGTACCGGTGATGTTTTCGACCAGCAGGTCGTTGTCGGCATCATTTACATGCTCAAACTCGGTCACCTTGTCGCTGACAAGATCCACGCCCGTGCGGTCGGACCCTATTCCCTCGTTACCCAGCAACCGCTGGGAGGCAAGGCTCAGTATGGCGGGCAGCGCTTCGGTGAGATGGAAGTCTGGGCTCTTGAGGCTTATGGAGCGGCTTACACTCTCCAGGAGTTGCTCACCGTGAAGTCGGATGACGTCCAGGGGCGCACTCGCATTTACGAGAGCATCGTCAAGGGTGACAACTCGCTGGAGGCCGGTATTCCGGAGTCCTTCAACGTGCTCATCAAGGAGATGCAGGGTCTCGGACTCGATGTTCATGTGGGCCGCAAAGATGCTGCCCAATCCTTCATTGATGAGGTCGCCTCAGTCTGAGCGACCTCTCAAGCACATCCATTTACAGCAACAAGCCGCAAAACAGCGCAGCAACAAGCAGCACAATAACGATCCATGACCGACACAGCACTTGCAGTAGAAGCCAGCATTCTTACAAACCCCATCAAGTCAAACTTTGACGAGGTGGGAATCACGGTTGCCAACCCCGAGACCATGCGGAGTTGGAGCAAAGGTGAAGTCAAGAATCCGGAGACCATCAATTATAGGACCTTCAAACCCGAGAAGGGCGGATTGTTCTGCGAGCGAATCTTCGGACCCACACGTGATTGGGAGTGCTCGTGCGGCAAATACAAGCGCATTAAGCATAAGAATGTTGTCTGTGATCGTTGTGGCGTCGAGGTCTGCCTGAGTCGCGTACGCCGCGAGCGCATGGGTCATATCGACCTGGCTGTTCCCGTATCCCACATCTGGTTTTACAAGTGCATGCCATCACGCATCGGTCTCATGCTGGATCTCACCGGTCGCCAACTTGAGCGAGTGATCTACTATGAGGATTACATCGTTATTGATCCGGGCAAGACTCCCTTTGAAAAGGGACAACTCCTGACGGAAATCGAGTTCCGTGAGGCAGAGGATCAGTATGGTGAAGACTTTGTAGCCGGAATGGGTGCAGAAGCCATCCAGAAGCTGATGGAGGGACTGGATTTGCTCGAAGAGCAGCAGTCCATCGAGAAGCAGATGACCCAAACCAAGAGTAAGCAGATCCGCAAGAAGCTTGCGAAGCGACTTAAGCTTGTCCAAGGGTTCATGTCATCCAAGACGCGCCCGGAGTGGATGATCCTGAACGTTCTTCCCGTCATCCCTCCTGATCTCCGTCCGCTGGTTCCTCTCGAGGGTGGGCGTTTCGCTACATCCGATCTCAACGACCTTTATCGTCGCGTGATCAACCGCAACAACCGTCTCCGCACCCTTCTCCAGTTGAAGACCCCCGAGGTCATCATCCGCAACGAGAAGCGTATGCTTCAGGAAGCCGTGGATGCACTTTATGATAATGGTCGCCATGGTCGCGCCGTCACGGGTGCAGCCAATCGTCCTCTGAAGTCCCTCAGCGACATGCTGAAGGGTAAGGGCGGTCGTTTCCGCCAGAATCTGCTCGGCAAGCGCGTCGATTACTCCGGTCGATCCGTTATCGTCATTGGACCTGAGCTTAAGCTAAACCAGTGTGGTCTTCCCAAGAAGATGGCACTCGTTCTGTTCGAGCCTTTCATCATCCGCAGGCTCAAGGAACTCGGATATGTCCACACGGTCCGCAGCGCCAAGAAGCTCATTGAGCGTCAGACACCGGAGGTCTGGGATATCCTTGAAGAGGTGACAAAGGGTCACGCCGTTCTGCTGAACCGCGCGCCGACACTCCACCGTCTTTCGATCCAGGCCTTCGAGCCGATTTTGATCGAGGGAGAGGCGATCCGTGTTCATCCGCTGGTCTGTACTGCCTATAATGCCGACTTCGATGGTGATCAGATGGCAGTCCACGTGCCGCTTTCAGTCGAGGCCCAGCTTGAGGCTAGGACACTGATGCTGGCACCGAACAATATCTTTTCGCCCTCCAGCGGTAAACCGATCACGAACCCTTCTCAGGACATTCCTCTCGGTTGTTATTACCTGACTCAGAATCCGCGCAATATCACCCCGAAGGATGTGAAAGCCGCATCGGAAGCTCGTCTTCCGCTTTTCGCAGCTCCCTCCGAGGTTGAGTTAGCCCTCTCGGAGGAAAGTGTCAAGATTCACACCCGCATCCGTTTGAAGAATCCTGACCGTGGGATCAAGTCGGTTTACGGTAATGCGGAACTAGCTGTTATCGAGACCACTGTTGGGCGCGTTCTGTTCAATCAGATCTGGCCCAAGGAGCTTGGTTTCTACAATAAGGTTGCCGGTAAGAAGCAACTCAGTGACATCATCTGGCGCTGCTACAAGGCCGTTGGCCAGGCACGTACGGTCGAGACCCTTGACCTGCTCAAAGAGATCGGATTCCGTGAGGCCACGCGTGCGGGTGCCTCGATCGGCATCAATGACATGATCATTCCCAAGGAGAAAGCCTCTCTTATCGATGGAGCTCAGAAGCAGATCTCCGAGGTGCAGAAACAATATCGCCGCGGTATCATCACTGACGGTGAGCGTAAGAATAAGGTGCAGGATATCTGGACTCACACGGGTGAGGAGATTGCCAATGCACTCTTCAGGACCCTTGAGCACAACGAGGGTCGCCGTGAGGCCAACCCTGTTTTCATGATGGTCGATTCCGGGGCCCGAGGAAACCGCACCCAGGTCAAGCAGTTGGCCGGTATGCGCGGACTTATGGCCAAGCCATCAGGCGAAATCATCGAGCGTCCTATTCTCTCGAATTTCCGCGAAGGTCTTTCGGTGCTTGAGTACTTCATCTCCACGCACGGTGCACGTAAGGGTCTTGCAGACACGGCTCTTAAGACGGCTGATTCCGGGTACCTCACCCGCAAACTTGTTGATGCGGCCCAGGACGTGATCATCAACAATTTGGATTGCGGAACGGTCAATGGAATTGTCGTCAGGCCCATCTACGAGGGAGACGAGGAAGTTGTCAGTTTGGCGACCCGTATTATCGGGCGCGTCAGCTGCGAAACCGTCAAGGATCCGGTCAACAATGAGGCGATTCTCAAGGCAAACCAACTCATCGATGAAGAGACTGCCGCCGCCCTTGACAGGATCGGTCACGAACAACTCAAGATCCGCTCGGTGCTTACCTGTGAGAACAAGCGAGGAGTCTGCGCAAAATGTTACGGCCGCAATCTCTCGACTGGTCTTATGATCGGACTCGGTGAGGCTGTCGGAATTATCGCCGCCCAATCCATCGGTGAGCCCGGAACTCAGCTCACGATGCGAACCTTCCACGTTGGTGGAACGGCTAGCCAGACCTTTAAACAGCCAATCATCAAGGCCAAAAACGACGGACAACTCCGCTTCAATGACCTCCGTACCGTCAAGGCTTTGGACGGGACCTATATTGTTCTCTCCAAGAACGGAACGGTCGGCGTCCACGGGAAAGACGGACGCGAACTTGAGAGCTACCCTGTTGTCATCGGATCTGTCATCTCAACCGAAGATGGCGGCGCCATCAAGAAGGGGGAGACATTCGTCCAATGGGATCCCTACAACGTGCCCATCATCACGGAAAAGACCGGTAAGGTTGAATTCCGCGACATGATCAATGGGGTCACCATCCGCAAGGAAGTTGACGAAGAGACGGGTGTCATGGGCACCGTCCTCATTGAGCACAAGGATGACCTTCATCCTCAGATCGTCATCGTTGACGCAGCCAAGGAGGTTCTTGCCAGCTACTCAATCCCTGCAGGAGCCCACCTTGAGGTCAAGGAGGGTGAAAAAGTCCAAGCCGGACAGCGTATGGCCAAAACTCCTCGAAAGATTGCCAAGACGAAGGACATCACCGGTGGTCTCCCGCGTGTGGCTGAACTCTTCGAGGCACGTCGTCCGAAGGATGCCTGCGAAATCGCACGGATCGACGGTGTGGTTGATATCGGCGGCACGGTACGTGGTAAGCGGAAGTTGATCGTTCGTGATCCTCAGACCGGAACCGAAGAAGAGCACCTCATTCCTCTCTCGAAGCATATCATCGCCTTCAAGGGTGATTTCGTGAAGAAGGGCCAACAACTCACCGAGGGGCCTGTCGTGCCTCATGAGATCCTTGATGTCTGCGGACCTCAGGAGCTTCAGGAGCATCTCCTCAACGAAGTTCAGGAGGTCTATCGTCTGCAAGGCGTGGAAATCAATGACAAGCACATTGAGATCATCGTTCGTCAGATGCTCCGCAAGGTGAAGATCACCGATCCCGGAGATACCCTTCTTCTATGGGGTGATCAGATCGATCGCCTTGAGTTTGAGAGTGAAAACGAGCGTGTCACTGCCAAAGGCGGAAAGCCTGCGGAAGCTGCACCCGTGCTCCTCGGTATCACCAAGGCCTCCCTTGAGACGGATAGTTTCATCTCGGCGGCTTCCTTCCAAGACACCACCAGGGTCCTCACGGAGGCTGCCACTCTTGGCAAATCCGACAGGCTTCGCGGTTTCAAGGAGAACGTCATCATGGGTCATCTCATTCCTGCAGGAACGGGATTCAAGTCGAACCGTTCGTTCGATCTTGTCCATCTTGGAGAGCCCTCCGATACAGAATCCCCAGTTGAAGAAGCCATCTAAGTAAGTCACCCAAGCAAGCAACCAAAAACCTTCCTATGCCACTTGAAACTATGACAGAACTCCTCGAAGCAGGAGTCCACTACGGCCACCAGACCAAACGCTGGAATCCAAGAATGCGCGACTTCATTCTTGAGGAGAAAAACTCCATCCACATCATCGACCTTTCCAAGACGGTCGAGCAACTCCAGAAAGCCGGCGAATACCTTGCCGGTGTTTCGCGTCAGGGAGGAAAGATTCTCTTCGTAGGCTGTAAAAAGCAGGCCCAAGAAGCAGTTAAAGAAGCCGCACAGGCTTGCGGACAGTTCTATGTGAATCAGCGTTGGCTGGGCGGAACTCTCACCAATCTTGTCACCATTCGCAAGAGCGTCTCAAAGTTGAAAGATTTCGAGGCACTTGAGAAGTCGGCCGGATTTAGCAAGATCAACAAGGCTGAGGCTTCCGCCCTTCGTCGTGAAGCAACACGCATCCGTCAGAACCTCGAGGGTGTTCTTGAGATGGACAAACTTCCTGACGTCATCGTTATCATCGATACCATCAAGGAAGCCATCGCGGTTGCCGAAGCACGTAGGCTCGGCATTCCCATTGTGGCGGTTGTTGATTCCAACAGTAATCCCGAGGAGATCAACTACCCGATTGCCGGAAACGACGACGCTATCCGCGCTATCCGCATTATCCTCCAGAAGTTGGTCGATTCCATCGTGAAATCACGTCCAGGGAACAAGGTTGCTGCCGAAACGGCACAGCCTACCGAAGAACTCACAGCAGTTGCTGAATAAGCGATTGATTCATCACCGTACGCTTTATCACCATGGCTGATATCAACCCAAAGCTGGTAATGACCCTCCGGGAAAAGACCAATGCCGGCATGATGGACTGCAAGAGGGCTCTAACCGAAGCCGGGGGAGACATAGACAAGGCCGAGTCCATTCTCCGCCAAAAGGGTATTGCCAGTGCCGGCAAAAAGGCTTCCCGCCATGCAAAAGAGGGAGTGGTTATTTCGCACATCCACCCATCAGGCAAAACCGGTGTTCTGGTTGAGATCAACTGCGAGACTGATTTCGTTGCAAAAAACGAAATCTTCACGAAATTCGTCAAGGAAATCACCGATGAGATCTGCTCCGCAAAAGCTGTCACCGTCGACACTCTCCTTGAGGCCGCTAACTCGACCGGCATTCTCTTCAAGGATGAGATTGCTTCCAAGATTTCCGCCCTTGGGGAAAATATCGTTATTCGCCGCTTCTCACGATTCCACATCGGAGAGGGTAACGGAGGACTCGTTGCTTCGTATATCCACCTACAAGGCAAAGTCGGTGTCCTCGTTGAGATCAGTTGCGGGTCTGAGGCTACTGCAAAGCATGAGAGCTTCCGTGATTTTGTTAAAGACATCACCCTACAGATAGCAGCCGCTCATCCCACGGTTGTCTCCCGCAACGAGGTGGACGCCTCCTTGGTGGCCTCCGAGCGCGAAATCTTCAAGGCCCAGATGGCAGGAAAACCTGAAGCCATTGTTGAGAAGATAGTCGATGGCAAGATGGACAAGTTTTACAGCACGACGTGCCTCTTGGAGCAGGCTTGTATCAAGAACCCTGACATCACCGTTAAGGATCTCTTGGCTACCAAGGAAAAAGAACTCGCTGATAAAATTGTTATCACCCAGTTCGTCCGTTACGCACTTGGCGAAGAGTCCGGTGAGGCTCCCGTCGAGGAAGCGCTTTAGCAAGAACTGCATCCCTTAACCGGGATCACAAGCACTATGACCCTCGCGAGTCTCCTCTCCGAGAAACAGATTATCCCCGATATGGTCTCCACCGATAGGTGGCAGGCCATCGAGGAGATGGTTTCTTGTCTGGTGAGAACGGGACACCTTGAGTCATCAAGCAAGGGAGAGGCCATGGCGGCCCTTAGTCATCGTGAGGAGACGATGAGTACCGGCATAGGCTTTGGAATTGCCATTCCGCATGCGAGTTGTGATGCGGTGAGTGAAGTCACTGCATGCTTCGGTCGCTCAAAAGTTGGCATTGATTTCGAGTCGCTTGACGGCAAACCGGCCCATTTGATCGTCCTCTTTCTTGTACCCAAGGATCAGTTCCAGGAACACTTGAGGACACTTGCAGCGATTGCCAAGTTTCTCAACGATCCGGCGGTTCGAGAATCACTGGCCTCCGCTACTGATGCTTCCCAGCTTCTGGCCGTCTTTGAGAAAAAAGACGGTACAAATAGCTAACACCCGGGAATGCTGGAAGGGGACTCCCCTTTTCTGATTCCATGAGAGGAAATTCAGTTTTATAGAGTTTTGGTTTTTCATAATAAATGAGCCTGCAATCCCTACTTGAGTCCCGATTGGCGACCGCCTTAGGTAATGCGGGCATTGATCCTGCGATCGGTATTGTAACACCGGCAGCGAATGCACAATTTGGGGATTTTCAGAGCAATGCCGCAATGGTTGCGGCAAAATCGCAAAAGAAAAATCCCCGCGAACTGGCGACCTCTATCCTAAATTATTTGCAGGTGGAGGATCTGTGTGAGCCACCTACTGTGGCCGGTGCGGGATTCATCAACTTCAAGGTGCTCGACTCAGCCCTCTCCGATGCGGTCAATAGAGTCAGGAATGATGCCTGTCTTGGGGTGACGCCTGTTCCCCACGCCAAGACGATCATTATTGATTTTAGTTCGCCCAATGTGGCCAAGCCGATGCATGTCGGACACATCCGCAGCACCATCCTCGGTGACTCTCTCTCCCGGATAGCCCGACATCTCGGTCACCACGTTATCACTGACAACCATATCGGGGATTGGGGCACCCAGTTTGGTAAGGTCATCTACGGATGGAAACATCTCTTGAACAGAGATGCCTTGTATAAGTCGCCCATCGACGAGTTGGTTCGTCTTTATCGTGAGGTGAATGCCTTAGAGGAGCATGATCCTGTCATCAAGGAGACTGTCCGTGGCGAGCTCGTGAAGCTCCAACAGGGAGATGTTGAGAATCTTGAGATTTGGAAGCAGGCCGTGGCACTCTCATGGAAGGAATTCGAGCACCTCTACGCTCTGCTTGATATTACTTTCGATGAGCGTCTCGGAGAGAGCTTCTACAACGATGCCTTGGAACCTCTGGTCGACCGGCTGCTTGCGCATGAGATCGCGAGGGAGAGTGAAGGTGCTGTCTGCATCTTCTTCCCTGACATTCCTGCGCTTCAGGAAAAGCCGTGTCTTATCAGGAAAAGCGACGGTGGCTTCCTTTACGCCACGACCGATCTCGCTACCCTGGAATACCGGGAGAAGCGCTGGAAAGCCGATGCCGTCTGGTATGTGACAGGCTCGCCCCAGCAGCTTCATTTCGAGCAGGTCTTCGCAGCCGGGAGGAAGATGGGGATTGAAACCGACCTTCGACACATTGCTTTTGGGAGCATCCTTGGCGACGACCGCAAGATGATGAAGACCCGTTCCGGCGAGAATGTCGAGCTGGGAGGACTGCTTCGCGAGGCAATCGAGCGTTCCCTGGCTGTTGTTGAGGAGAAGAACCCCGATCTCTCTAAGTCCCAGCAGGAAGAAGTGGCACGGATTATCGGTCTTGGCGCAGTGAAGTACGCCGATCTGATGCAGCACAGACTCACCGACTACGTCTTCTCGTGGGATAAGATGCTCTCCTTTCAGGGAAATACGGCACCCTATCTGCAAAACGCCTATGTGCGTATCCGCTCAATTTTCCGCAAGGCGGAGGCCGAAGGGGTTGAGATCTTGCCTGCTCCGATCTCGATTTCCGAATCAGCCGAGCGTGCGTTGGCCCTTCAGATTTTGAAGTTCGGAGAGACACTGCATGCCGTTCTGGAGGACCAACGCCCCAACCTTCTCTGCCTTTATCTCTACGAGCTGGCGGACACCTTTCACCACTTTTACGAAGCATGCCCCATTCTCAAATCTGAGGGGGGGATTCGCTCGTCGAGGATGGCACTGGCTGGTGTCACGTCCCAAGTGCTGAAGATCGGCCTTGGATTGCTTGGAATCGGCGTTCCTGAACGCATGTAAGTGCGCTCAAGATACGAATATTACTGAAATATCATGAAGATAGGGTGGAAACTTTTAGCCTTCGTAGCGTCAGGGATTCTTTTCGTGGTTTCCAGTCCCGCGGATGCTGAGGTCGCCTACAAGGGCTTCCAGATTGATGAGTCAGAGTGTGCTGGGATTCCTCAGGTGGATTCCATGGTTTCTCGGACGAAGGATCAGATTGATATGGTTTTCGGATTGGGAGAATCCGATGACATGATCCGATTCTTTCAGACTCTGCAAATCAGATTAAAATCCAGTCCGCTTTCCGGAGGCACTCCTGGACTCTACCTCGGAAATCATACGCGGGACGTGGAGATCCTCCCCACCATCACGGTCACGGGTCATAAACCGGTGCTCTTGCATGAAATGCTGCACGCCTATCATGATCTCAAACTGGAAGGTGGTTTCATGAACAGCGACATCTTGCGTTACTATTTGACCGCGAAGTCTCGTCACCTCTTTGACGTTCAATCCCACATGATGTCCAATCAGCGTGAGTTCTTTGCCTGCGCTGCTACAACGTACCTCTTCGGGGTTACTGCCCAGGAACCCTTTACTAGAGAACATCTGAAACAAGCTGACCCAGAGTTCTACTCCTATCTGGCGACACTTTTTGGTCCCAGCACAGGTGCGTATACGGGGTGGCTTTCTTACCTCATGGAATGCAGGGGATCCCTTAACGGTTAAGCACGTCTGCCAACTCAAGGAGGAGGGTCTTTGTACTTTCAGGCAGCCGAGTCGGCCCTTTTTTCTTTCACCCTGCCGAATCAGATAACTCCTAAAAATACTCCTTGTCGTTCTTAAAGCTTATGACGTTATCAAAACTCCCTTTAAGCATGGGAATAAAAGTAGAGAGGTTTCCTGGATAAGTGATCGAGTAGCGACACATCGATGATAGATTCGCTAAACATAGTATTTTTTGTAAATACGTCACCTTTGTCATGTTGTGGCATTTATGAAAACGATCATCATCCAGAGCACAGAGTCCCACATGAAATCCCTTCTGATCCGTATCATAGGGGATTTCGTCCAAGGTTCTGAACTTCAGCCCGGATTGTTTGAATTCCTGCAGAACGTTAA
>WBXH01000011.1 GCA_008933015.1 Verrucomicrobiota bacterium
CGTTCAAGAGAGCGAGTTGCAGAGACTCGCCCAATCAGGAGAGCTCTCGACTGAGGATCTGGTCTGGAACCCTTCGATGGGAGAACACTGGGCTCCGGCCTCAACGATTGAGGGCCTCTTCGTATCGCCTCCGGAAATTCCGAAGCCGCCTGTCATCCCTAGCTCTTCAACCGCTGAAACTTTAGGTTCCTCACTGATTCCAAATAAAGAATTGATGAAGATGGCTCGGAAATCGCTGAAGGGTAAATGGGCTCTGGCCATTAGCATGAGCCTGCTCTGGTTTCTTATTTGGGTAGTTTTAACAATGATTCAATCCACTCCGACCTTTATCGCTATGCATTATGGATATATGGCGAGTCATGGTCAGGGTCTTGTTGCCCCCATGAAAAACGCGATCCCGCTTCCGTATAGGATCGCTTCAATCAGCATTCAAATATTACAGGTACTCATCAGCGGGGCGTTCACTGTCGGCTTCTTTTCCTTCTACCTGAACCTCGTACGATCATTGAAACCCAAGGTAAGTGATCTCTTCTCGGGGCTCCGTATCTTCTGGAAGGCTTTTTTTTCCCTCTTCCTGGTTGGTGTTTTCAGTGTTTTTTGGATCATTCTCTTCCAAATTCCGGCATTTGCTTTGAGTGGAATCTTGGTTCACCAGTTCAAACCAGCCCCCTGGATAGCTTGGATCACCATGCCTTCTTTCCTGATCTGTATGATTGCTGCGATTTCCTTCATCTACTCCTATGCGATGACCTTTTTCGTGCTAGCTGATGACCATGCAACCGGCCCCCTCAAGGCCATCCGGCAGAGCAAAGGCATGATGAAAGAGAAAAAGTTAAAATTATTCTTCCTCCAGTTGCGGTTCTTGGGATGGTTTCTCCTAGCCCTGCTTACCCTAATGATTGGAGGACTTTGGGTAGGAGCCTACTACCACGCGGCACTTGCGCATTTCTACGACGATGTCCGTGCCAAGACACTCTCTTAAATGAGAGTCAATCTAGCTAGGCGGCATTCGTTGAGGCTTTAGACCCAAATTTGTCTTGTTCTTTAAGAGAGAGAACGGCATTTCCATCCCATGATCTTTCGCTCTCTAAGCAGGTACCGTGACTCAGGCCTTCTGATTCTACGCATCCTGATTGGTCTCTCGTTCCTAGCTCACGGCCTTCCGAAGATTGAAGGAGGGAGCGAGCACTGGATCAAACTGGGCAAATCGATGGCATTCGTCGGTGTAACCGCCTATCCGATCTTCTGGGGGCTCATGTCAGCACTTACCGAATCAGTAGGCGGTTTTCTTCTCCTGATAGGCTTCTGCTTCCGACCTGCCTGTCTCTTTTTGGTGATCAATATGGCTGTAGCCACCATCATGCACTTTCACATGACCCCCGGTGGATTCATGGACAAATGGTTTGTGGCCTCCCACGCCATCGAACTCGGCTCCGTCTTCCTCTCACTCCTCCTGATCGGTCCCGGCCGCTTTAGTGTGGATCGTGAGTAGCACTCAAATTATTGCTTTGCTTCCGCAGTTATCAAGGCGAGATAAGGCCGAGGGACTAACCCGCTCCTGATTCCCTGTTGGATACGACGTTTGATGCCTAGCTAGGATCAGGCTTTGCGGCGGAGCTTTCTTGAAACGATTCCCAGGAACTCACTAAACCCTTCAATCTTCAGTCCCCAGCTGATCAGGCCGAAGAGGAGTCCCGCACTCGCAATGACCAGCAAGAGAGAGCCGATTCTGACGATTACGGGCGCATGGTTCATTGAGGCGAGCCATGGCTGACTAAGGCACCCGACAAGTCCGATCGGAAGTGCAGCAAGGAGGCAGCGCCCCAGCGTGTCGACCATGGCACGAGTCTCAAGTGCACCGCAAATCCGGGTCATCAGGAGATAAAGTAGGGTAAAGTTGACTGTGGCGGAGAGGGCTGTCGAGAGGGCCAGCCCCTTGTGTCCCATGCCAAGGCGGAAGATGAAGACCCAGTTCAGCAACAGATTCATGCCGATCGAGAGGAAGCTGACCATCATCGGCGTCCACTTGTGATTGATTGCATAGAAGGCCGGTGAGAGAACCTTGATGCAGGAGTAGCCGACCAGACCGATCGCATAAAACTGAAGGGCCTCGGCGGTGTGAAGTGAGTCAGCGTCCACGAATTTCCCACGCTGGTAGATTAACGCAATGATAGGCTGTGCCAGCACAATGAGCCCGACAGCCGAAGGGAGCGTCAGGAACACCGCCAGTCGCATCGCCTTGGCGAGAGTCGATCGAAATCGTCCCATCTCACCAAGAGCGGCGGCTTTGGAAATCACCGGAAGGGTGACAGTGGCGACAGCCACACCGAAGACCCCCAGCGGCAACTGCATCAGCCTGAAAGCGTAGGAGAGCCAGCTGATAGGGCCGTTTCCGAGATAGGAGGCGAAGATGCTGTTAATCATTACATTGATCTGAACGGCACTTGCGGCGATCACTGCCGGTAACATGAGAAACAATACCTGACGCACGCCGGGATCGCGCCAGTTGAAATCAAGCACGAACCGGAATCCGGCCTTGTAGAGCCCGGGAAGTTGGACTCCAAACTGCAGCAGGCCTCCCAGGAGTGTGCCCATGGCCAGGCCAACCAGAGAGCGCTCGCCAAAGTGGGGATCCATCCACCATCCGAAGGCCACGCCGCCGGCGATCGAGCCGATATTGAAGAAACTGGAGGCAAGTGCCGGAATAGTGAAGCGATTGGTGGCGTTTAGCATTCCCATCACCAACGCGGCCAAGGAGACCAGCAGGATGAAGGGGTACATGATCTGGGTGAGTTGGATCGTCAGCGCCGCCTTCTCTGCGGGGAAGCCGGGGGCAAGAAATCTGATAAACTGCGCCGCAAAGATCACACCGAGGAGCGAGAGCAAGCTCATGAAAACCGTGGTCAGGGTGGCCATTTTGGAGGCCAACTTCCAAGCCGAGCCCTCCCCCTCGGTTGCAATCCGTTGGGAAAAGACTGTCACAAATGCTGTGGAAAGTGCTCCCTCAGCAAAGAGGTCGCGAAGTAAGTTAGGTGCCCGAAAAGCTGTCAGGAAGGCATCCATGCCACGCCCCGCCCCAAAAAGTCCGGCAAAGATCAACTCCCGGGCCAGCCCGAGAACACGGCTGAGCATGACCGCTCCGGCTACAACTCCAGCAGCTCTTGTATTCAGCCCCTCTTTCTGGCGGTTCCCTTCACTCATAAGAGGGCACCTTGCTCCTTTTGATGTCCGATTTTATTCTTTGATCCATAGGATGCCCTCTTTAAGCGATCCATGATGGCCACCCCAATGCCCATGGCAGTCACCGGCTCGGCGTAAAGAATGTCCGCCTTACTGTTATCTAGGCGCCTGAGTGCTCCATAAAAATTCGCAGCAGCCTCACGCGGATCTCCAGAGGGACTGAGGATCTCTACGCGTAAGTATCGATTGATAATTTCCTGTGATGGCGTAGCAAAGGCAAGCAAGCCGGAAGATTCCCTGGGAATAAAGCCATTGATGTCCGTATTGATGATTTGAAGTTCTTTTTTTGGCGCATAATGCCCAGGAAGACTTCCCGGACTATTCACAACATTCAACGCGGGTTCCGATGCATGAATATGTCCATATTCTATCAGATGGTCATGCGTAATAGGGCCAGGCCGTAGGATTTCAAGGAACTCACCCCTGAGGGCCAGGATGGTGGACTCCAATCCATGCTCACACTTACCACCATCCAAGATCAAAGAAATCCTCTCCCCTAGTTCAATTCGGACATCCTCAGCACTTGTGGGGCTGATGCGCCCGAAGCGGTTAGCACTGGGAGCGGCGAGAGGGGAATCAAGGCGGCGGAGCACTTCTTGGAAGAGTGGATGCGAAGTCACTCGCACAGCTACCCACTCGGATCCTGATGTCACCAGTTCAGGAAGGTCAGGGTGCTTGGGTAGGAGGAGCGTCATGGGACCTGGCCAGAAGGCGGCCGCAAGTTTATCCACCATGGCATGCTGCATAGGGGAAGCTAAACAAACCACCCGATCAAGCCACTTAGTTTCTGGTAAATGGACAATTAATGGGTCGGTCAAGGGCCGTTCCTTGGCCTCGAAGATCCGGGCTATCGCGATCGGATTAAAGCAATCTGCAGCCAGTCCGTAGACTGTTTCCGTGGGGAGGCCGACCACCCCACCGCCGCGGAGCACTCCCACAGATTCAGAGATCCCAACTTCCCCATCGACAATCCTTGCTCTCACCTTAAAAAGAAATGAACAGAATGTTAAAATCAGTGACTAACTTTCTTGACGGCCTTCAATGATAAGGGAGGGTCCAGTCGGCTTCCAGTCGCCGCCTTGGTCATCGCGGAGCGATATTTCTCCAAGAGGGCGGACAGTTTCTTGTCATGAATCGCCAACTGGGCCACAGCGAAGAGGGCTGCATTCTTGGCTCCTGCCTCTCCGATGGCAAAGGTGGCCACAGGAATACCAGCCGGCATCTGGACAATGGAGAGAAGCGAATCAAAGCCCTCCATGGTACGACTCTTCACTGGTACACCCAGAACGGGTACCGTCGTCTGAGCGGCGATCATACCCGGAAGATGAGCTGCCCCACCAGCACCTGCGATGATGGCACGCAGCCCTCTACCTGACGCTTCTTTGGCATAAATGGCCATGGCATCAGGCATCCGATGGGCCGAGACCACACGGTACTCGCAAGGCACCCCGAACTCCCCGAGCAGCGTCACGGCATGATTCATTGTCTCCCAATCACTCTTGCTACCCATGACCACGCCGACAAGCGGGGCTATTTTCGGCGGGGCTGGCTTGGCTCCGGATCCCTTGGTTTTTTTGGAACTCATCGGTAGATCGTAAGTGAGTGACTCAATTCAATCAATCCGCTTCCAATCAGGCTGATTCTTTCATCAAATCTTTCACCTCTTCCCAATCTCTCCGTTCGAGGCATATGATCTCATTCATGGAACCAAGGCACTCAAACATCGTCCTGATCGGCTTCATGGGTTGTGGCAAGAGCAGTATCGGCCGCCGTTTGGCCTCCTCTATCGGATACACGTTCACTGATAGCGATGACCTCATCACAGAGCGCCACGGCAGGAGCATCTCGGAGATTTTCGCCTCGCAAGGGGAGGAGATCTTCCGGAACTTGGAGACTGAAGAACTACGCGGACTTACCGAACACCAGAACATCGTCCTGGCCACCGGTGGCGGAGCCATCCTGCGGAAGGAAAACCGCGAACTCCTCCACCTCATCGGCAGGGTGGTCTGGCTGCATGCGAACCCGGAGACACTGTTTACCCGCGCCTCCCGCAACCGAAAACGTCCACTTCTCGAAGTGGAAAACCCCCGCAGCACATTCAACTCTCTTCTGGAATCACGATTGCCCGTTTACGAGGAGGCAGCGGATCTTAAAATCGATGCGACAGGACTCTCTCACGAACAGACTTTAGAAGAGATCCTCGACCGTCTTGGTTTTCGTTCCGATGCTCGCAGATCGTCCGGCACCAATACCGATTAGATTTGACGCGAAAGACGCTGCCTCCTAACAATTTTCGTTTCCGCGCGAACCCCCAACGCGGGCATCCAACAACAACATCATGCCAAATATCGCCATCAATGGGTTCGGTCGCATCGGCCGCCTTGTCTTCCGTGCAATCGTCGAACAGGGGCTCCTCGAAAAAGGATACAAAGTCGTTGCTGTCAACGATCTCGTACCAGCCGACAACCTAGCCTACCTCGTCAAATACGATTCCACTCAGGGAGTCTTCAAGGGCGAAGTCCATAGTGAGAAATCCTCTCCCGAAGTTGAGGAGGATGACACGCTCGTGGTGAATGGCCACAAGATCAAGTGCCTTGCCGTTAAGGAGGGGCCCGCAGCTCTTCCTTGGAAAGATCTCAATGTCGATGTTGTCATCGAGTCCACTGGACTCTTCACAGAGGGTGAAAAGGCCAAGGGTCATATCACTGCCGGCGCCAAGAAGGTCATCATTTCCGCCCCTGCCAAAAACGAAGACATCACTGTCGTGATGGGTGTGAACGACGATAAGCTCGATATTTCCAAGCACAGCATCATTTCCAACGCCAGCTGCACCACCAACTGCCTCGCTCCCGTGGTTCATGTCCTCCTGAAGGAAGGTTTTGGCATCGAGGAGGGCCTCATGACGACCGTGCACAGCTACACCGCCACCCAGAAGACGGTGGACGGCCCCTCCAAGAAGGACTGGAAGGGTGGACGCTCTGCAGCCATCAATATCATCCCTTCCACCACGGGTGCAGCAAAGGCTGTCGCCCTTGTCTGTCCCGAAGTGAAGGGAAAGATCACCGGCATGGCCTTCCGCGTTCCCACGCCGACCGTTTCCGTGGTCGATCTCACCGTGAAGACCACTAAGGCCACCAGCTACAAGGAGATTTGCGCTGCCATGAAGAAGGCAAGCGAGACCTACCTGAAGGGTGTGCTCGGTTACACCGAGGATGAGGTTGTCTCCAGCGACTTCATTCATGACACCCGCTCGAGCATCTTCGATGCGGGTTCCGGCATCGAACTCAACGATCATTTCTTCAAGCTGGTCTCCTGGTACGATAACGAGTGGGGCTATTCCAACCGTTGTGTCGACCTCCTCAAGAAGGTAACCGCCTAATTCCAATCTCATATTGAGGGCAGGAGACCGGGAATCTTGATTCCTGAATTTCCTGCCCTCTTCTTTTCATTACCCAAAGACTCCATTCTGAACATGGCCAAAAAAACAATCAAAGACCTTAACCTCGCAGGCAAGCGAGTCTTCATCCGCGTCGACTTCAATGTTCCTCAGGACAAGCAGACCGGAGAAATCACCAATACTCAGCGCATAACGGCTGCCCTTCCCACAATCAAGCATGCCCTGGATCAGGGAGCCTCCGTCGTTCTCGCCAGCCATCTTGGCCGCCCAAACGGTGAGCGTGTCGCCAAATACACACTCAAGCCCGTCGCTGAAAAGCTTCAGGAACTCCTCGGAAAGCCTGTGAAGTTCCTTGACGATTGCGTTGGAACCGAGGTTGAGGCCGCCTGTGCCGCACTGAAACCGGGTGAGGTCATCCTGCTTGAAAATGTCCGCTTTCACATCGAGGAAGAGGGCAAGGCCAAGGACGCCGTGGGAAACAGCGTGAAGGCTGATCCAGCCAAGGTTGCCGCTTTCCGCGCCAGCCTCTCGAAGCTCGCCGATGTCTACGTGAACGACGCCTTCGGGACCTCTCACCGCGCCCATTCCAGCGTTACGGGTGTAGATCTTCCCTCAAAGGTCGCGGGTTTCCTCGTCGAGAAGGAGTTGGCAGCCTTTGCCGCGGTTCTTGAGAACCCAAATCGTCCTCTTCTTGCCATCCTCGGAGGTGCCAAGATCGCCGACAAGATCCCACTCATCCGGAATCTCGTCGAGAAGGCTGATGACATCATCATCGGAGGCGGCATGGCCTACACCTTCCTGAAAGTGCTTAACGGCATGAAAATCGGTAACAGCCTCTTTGATCCGGCTGGCGCCGAGATCGTGGAAGAACTCGTGGCCAAGGCCAAGGAGAAGGGTGTCCGCATCCATCTGCCGGTTGACTTCATCACCGGTGATGCTTTTTCCCCCACGGCGAACACCGGCTCGGCTACGGTCGAAAGCGGGATTCCCGATGGATGGGAGGGTTTTGACTGCGGACCCAAGTCACGGGAACTCTTTGCCAAGGTGATCGCCTCCGCAAAAACGATTGTATGGAACGGTCCATGCGGCGTCTTTGAGTTCGATATCTTTGCAGAGGGCACCAAGGCGATGGGGGAGGCCGTTGCTGCGGCCACAGCATCCGGTGCCATCACCATCGTCGGAGGAGGTGATACGGCGACTGCTGCCAAGAAGTTCGGAGTGATCGACAAGGTCACCCATGCATCCACCGGAGGAGGGGCCTCACTGGAACTCCTCGAAGGAAAAACTCTTCCGGGAGTCGCTTCTCTCGACGATAAAAACTAGAAGACGATCAGCTCCTTAATATGCCCATACCCCGTAAAAAGTTCGTCGCCGGCAACTGGAAAATGAACATGACTTCCTCGGAGGTCGCTCCCTACCTTGAAATCTTCAACAGGGAGATCGAGACGGTGGAAAATGTCGATATCACGTTGATCCCCTCCTTCACAGCCCTTGCCAAGGCTTCGGAAATTTTGGATGGGACCCAGAAGATCCGTCTCGGTGCCCAGAACATGTCACCGGAATCCAAGGGTGCCTTCACGGGTGAAATCTCAGTCACCATGCTCCGTGATCTCTTTGTCCGCTTCGTACTGGTGGGCCACAGTGAGCGGAGACGCCTCTTTGGCGAAACTGACGAAATGGCGAGACGTAAAATCATCACGGCGCTTGCCACTGAAATCCGTCCCATCCTCTGTATTGGCGAGACGCTTGAAGAGCGACAGGCCGGTCAGGAAAAGACCGTGCTGGAAGGTCAGCTTCGTGGAGCCTTGGAGGGCCTGAGCAAGGATCAGATCGATGAGATCATCGTGGCCTACGAGCCTGTATGGGCCATCGGCACAGGACTCACTGCAACCCCCGCGCAGGCTCAAGAGGCTCATCATTTCATCCGTGCCTACCTTTCCAAGACCTGGGGACCTGAAGTTTCCTCACGTTCCCGTATCCTGTACGGAGGAAGCGTCACGTCAGACAATGCCCGAGTGCTCCTTGAGCAGCCGGATATTGACGGGGCCTTGGTAGGAGGAGCCAGCCTTGATCCGCGTGGTTTTGCGGAAATCGTGGCGGCGGCTGTTCCTGCGGAATAGCAGTTAAAAAGGCTGAAGGTATTTAGACAGAAAGGTAGAATCCTGATCAGTTTCGGTGGTCTTTTGTCATCGGCCAGGGATCAGAAAGTCTTCATTTTTGCCTTCAGCCTTGGGCCTTCAGCCTTCAGCCTAGTTAGATGCTCCGACGCATCGTCTCCATGCCAGTGGTTCTGCTGTGCGTCATCACGATCACCTTTTTTCTGATCCGTCTCTCACCGGGCGGACCGTTTGATTCGGAGCGCAAGATTCCGCCGGCCATCGAGAAGCAACTCCTCTCCAAGTACAAGCTTGATGGCCCCATTCTTGATCAGTACAGGGGCTACCTCGGAGATCTACTGCACGGGGATCTGAGACTTTCCACAAAATACCGGAACCGTTCGGTGAATGAGATCCTGGCTCAGACATTGCCGGTGACGCTCATTTTGGGAGCGACAGCATTCATTCTGGCACTTGTGGGAGGCATCTGGCTCGGAACATTTGCGGCGGCACGTCCACGCTCCACCAGTGAGTGGCTGGCGTTAAGCCTGACTCTTCTGGCCATCTCCCTCCCCTCGTTTGTCCTGGGACCACTTCTGATCCTCGTGTTTGCGATCAAACTCTCATGGCTTCCGGTCGGGGGCTGGGGAGACCCTACTCAGCTTCTGCTGCCGGCGCTCACGCTTGCCATTCCGTGTGCCGCGGTGATTGCCAGACTACTCCACGACAGTCTCCGTGAGACGCTCGCGGAGGACTTTGTACGCACGGCAAGGGCCAAGGGACTCTCCGATTCGACCGTGGTTCTTCGCCATGCGCTCCGGGTGGCCATTCTGCCCGTGATCTCCTACCTGGGCCCACTGGCCGCGAACCTGCTCACTGGATCGATCGTTGTGGAGACCATCTTTCATGTCCCGGGCGCGGGTGGCTTCTTCGTGAATTCCATCCTGAACAGGGATGGCTTTCTGCTGGGTGGAGTCGTCATCGTCTACTGCGTTCTCTTGATGATTTTCAACCTGATCGTCGACATCTCTTACAGGATCCTGGATCGCAGGATCCAAGGATAAATGAAAGTTGATTTCCCTAGGCAGGCGCTGCTCCCCTCACTGGTCCTTACCCTGATGACTCTTCTCGTGATCATCGGCCCCCTCCTCATGGCTCCCTCAAGCGGACTGCCCGGAGAGGCATCCTACGCCGCGCCAAGTTTTGCACATCCCTGCGGCACGGATCTCAATGGCCGTGACATGCTCTTCCGTATCCTCGAAGGAGGGCGGGTCTCGTTACTGGTCGGAATCTGCGGTGCAGCAATCAGCCTGCTGATCGGAACCAGCTATGGACTGATCGCAGGCTCCGCGCGGGACGCTATCGACAACGTCATGATGAGGGTGGTCGATATCCTTTATTCGGTACCCCGCCTCATCTTCATCCTGATCCTGATCAATGCTTTCAACGAGCGCCTGCAACAATGCGCGAGCAGTCACGGATGGGACTGGTTGGTCTCCTCTTCACGTATTGTGATCCTGATCATCAGCCTAGGACTGATCGAGTGGCTGACTATGGCCCGGATTGTGAGGGGACAAACATTGAGTATCAAGGGTCGCTCCTACGTGGCCGCCGCCAAAGTCCTAGGAGAGGGATACTGGACCATCCTCAGTCGTCATATTTTCCCCAATTTGGCCGGGATAGTACTCGTCTACCTCACCCTTGCTATTCCCTCCGTGATTATTGACGAAGCCTTCCTGAGTTTTCTCGGTCTGGGAGTCCAAGCTCCCCAATCGAGTTGGGGGTCACTTCTCGCGGAGGGGGCCACCTCCATTAATCCCCTGCGTAACGCCTGGTGGATGCTGCTTTTTCCCTCCTTGGTGATGCTGGCTACCCTGCTCTCGCTTTACAATTTGGGAGAGGCTCTACGGCGTTCCTTGCAGGCCTGATAATTCATACGATGAATTTCTTCCCGTCTTGATCCCTCCAACGTTAACGAGTCACGATAGGCAGATGAGTGAAGCCGCTGCACGATCGATTGTGGAGAGACTCCGCGCCAGCGGTTTCGACGCTCTTTATGCCGGGGGATGCGTCCGTGATAACCTCTTGGGGATCACTCCCCATGATTATGATATCGCCACCAGTGCTCGCCCGGAAGAGGTTGAGGCACTTTTTCCCAGAACCGTCCCCGTGGGGGCTCAGTTTGGAGTTATTCTGGTTCTGGAAGGAGGATCAGAGATCCAGGTGGCAACATTCCGGGGAGATGGGGCCTACCGGGATGGGCGTCATCCGGAGAGTGTTCGATTCACCGATGCAGAGGGGGATGCGCGACGCAGGGATTTCACGATCAATGGACTCTTTTACGATCCCCTGAAGGACGAGATCCTCGACTATGTTGGTGGCAGTGAAGATCTCCGGAAGGGCCTCCTTTGCGCAATCGGTGTCCCCCAGGAACGTTTCTCCGAAGATAAGCTCAGGATTCTGAGAGCCGTCCGTTTTGCGACGACCTTGGGCTTCACCATTGATGGAGAGACCTGGAAAGCGGTGTTGAAGCATGCCCCTGAAATCCATGCCGTGAGCGCTGAGAGGATCAGGGAGGAGTTGGTGAAGATTCTTCTCTCGCCAAACCGAGTCCGGGGCTTCGACCTGCTTGATGAGAGCGGAATCCTCCGCGAGATCCTACCGGAAATGGACCAACTCAAGGGCTGCGATCAGCCTCCTGAATTCCACCCCGAGGGTGATGTCTTTGTCCACACGCGCCTCATGCTCACACTGCTGGCCCCGGATGCCCCTCTCTCGCTCATCCTCGCGGTCCTCTTTCACGATCTTGGCAAGCCATCCACCCGTACGGTGGATGAGACGGGGCGCATCCGCTTCAATGGTCATGAGGGCGTCAGTACGGAAATGAGTCTGAAGATCCTGCAACGACTTCGTTTTTCCAATGAGGTGATCGATGTGGTCCTGCCTGCCGTACGACTGCATATGAGCTTCAAGGACGTCCCCAACATGCGTGTCGCTACGATCAAGAGGATGATGGCCCGTCCCACCTTCGAAGAGGAACTGGAACTTCACCGGGTCGATTGCCTGGCCAGCCATGGAATGCTCGATAACCACGCCATCCTGATTGCCAAGAGAGTGGAGTTCGGTCAGGAACCGCTCATCCCCGCTCCACTCGTGACGGGGCATGACCTGATCGCTATGGGATGGAAACCGGGCCCCCGCTTCATGGAAACATTACAATCAGTCCAGACACGTCAACTGGAGGGAACACTGACTTCAAGGGAGGAAGCCCTCGCTTGGATTCATGGAGAAACTCCCCTTTGAAAGAAATTTAGTGAAAAAAGCCCCTTTCACATTGAACATTCAGTCACTAATCAGTGTCTCTATTGACGGATACCTTATACGCAATTCTATTAATCAAATGCCCTCTTTGCAAAAAGTCAAAAATGGAGTGACGCTTTTTACCTTCATGTTAGCCCTGATGACGTCTGTCACAGCTTTTGCTACCGCTCCCGTCGTGAACACCAATCATCCCTTCAGCTTCGGTTACTACGTGCCGGCAAGTCAGGGTACGAATTTCAATCTTTCCCAATATTTCACGATCTCCAACCCATCAGCCTCGAACAATGTGTTCAGCAATACGGTGCTGGTAAATAGTTCTTTGGGAAATTTTGTCATCGAACTTTATCCAGAGAACGCTCCTCAGACCGTGGCCAACTTCCTTAAGTACGTCACCAATGGACTTTACCAGAATATGTTCGTCCAGCGTTCGGTACCCGGATTCGTCATCCAAATGGGTGGATTCACCCTTGATCCCTCATACTCACAAGGCACCTACTTCCCTGCCATCCCCACCTATCCGGCAGTTCCGAGTGAGGTTTCCTTGTCAAATACCACCGGCACCCTCGCCATGGCCCTCGGTTCAGACACAAATAATAACTATCTCACCAACAGCGCTACCAGTCAGTGGTTCGTGAATCTAACCAATAATACATCCCTTAATCCTTATTTTACCGTCTTCGGTAAAGTCATGGAACCCGGGTTGACCGTGGTGGGTGCCATAGCGGCCTGCAACACCGCAAATCTAAGCAGTTACAGTGGGGCACTTGGCACGGTTCCCCTGTCAGGTTGGTCGACCAATAGCACGAATGGTATTTCTTTTACGAACTTCATCACCATCAAGGAGATGGCAGCAGATCCTACGCTTCCCTACTTTGCAGTGAGTTCTGATCCGGAGTCTTTTAAGACTACGCTGAAGGGTCCAAGCCTGACCGTGAATTTCGTAAAGTATCCCACGAATCTGGCCACGACGCAGGATTTCGTGAGGATCAGCGTCTATGCTTCGGACACGAACGGAAACGTTACCAATAGCTCTTTTGTGGTGGTTCCTTATCCTGCCGGCACTCAAAGCATCACGTTTCCCGCTATTCCACAGCAGGTCTTCACAACCAACACATTTGATATTAATAGCCTCTTCACCGTAGCGCCAAAAGCATCATCCGGATTGCCCTTGGAATTCAGCTACGCGGGACCGATTGCCAAAACGTCCAATAATCTCCTGCGCTTCACGGGCACAGGAACAGTCAGTGTCACAGCACAGACTCCGAACTCCTCCCCTTACTTCTATTACTACAAACCTGCCACGCCCGTGACCGTGAGATTCCTAGTCAAGTCCAACTCGCAGACATTGGGTTCCTTCGGAACAGTCCCCACATCACCGTATGGCCAAAACATCCAGGTTTTTCCTCCCGCCGCGACTTCAGGGCTTCCCGTCAGTGTCTCCGTAAAATCCGGTCCAGCAAAGCTCGGAGGCTTCTCCAATGGCAATTACCTGATCACACCCACTGGGGTTGGCACCGTGACCTTGGCCGCCAAACAAATCGGAAATACCTCCTACATCCCTGCTCCCGAGGTCACGACCAGCTTCTCCATCGTAAAGGGAACTCCGACCATCACCTTTGCTACAGCGACCAATATACCAAATATCCCTAGAAAGACATTCAAACTAACGGCCACATCCTCCGCAAAACTTCCTGTGTCTTTCTCAAGCAGCGCTACAAACGTCATCTCAATCAAGGGAAACATTGCAACCGTGAATAGCTTGGGATCAACCACACTGACTGCCTCCACCCCATCGACGGCAGACTGGTCTCCAGCCCAGTCATCTCAGGTCGTGACGCCTCAGTAAGAATTATCTTGGCTGACCAACTCAGCCATGGACGAGTGCAAGTAAAGGAATCAACTTACAGGTAGTCAGGCTCAGGTAGAGGGGCGCACCTCACTCCTTCTCCACTGCATTGTGCACCCTATAACCAGCTACAAATTCTCGGCGGAATTCGGCAAAGGAGCCGTCCAAAATAGCGCTCCTCATCCGCCTCATCAGAGTCAGGTAAAAGTGGAGATTATGCAGTGAGATCAGCCTCAGCCCAAGAATCTCCTCAGCCTTCACCAGATGCCTTAAATAGGCTCTTGAAAAGGTCGTGCAGGCGGGACAGGTGCAGCCCTCCTCGATCGGCATCGGATCGTTAGTATAGGGTGCATTCTTGAGATTAAGGGTTCCCTTGGCTGTGAAGGCCGTGCCGTTTCGGGCAATCCTTGTTGGCAGAACGCAGTCGAACATGTCGATTCCGCGTGCAACCATCTCGACAAGCTGTGGGGGAGTTCCAAGTCCCATCGCATATCGGGGAGAGCTTTCAGGGAGAAAAGGGACACTCGATTCCACCGCCTTCATCATTTCCGGTTCAGGTTCCCCGACGCTGACCCCTCCCACCGCGTAACCATCAAACCCGATCTCGACCAACGACCGTGCGGCCCGCTCCCGGAGATCGGCGTAGGAACTTCCCTGAACAATTCCAAAAAGCAGGGGGCGTCCCTCCTCCGGTTGCGTCCGCCACCACTCGCGTGAGCGCCCTTCCCAGCGGGTGGTCAATGCCAGACTCTTTTCAGCTTCTTCGTAGGAGCATGGAAACGGAGGACACTCGTCGAACGCCATGACCACATCACTCCCGAGGTCCCTCTGGATCTGCATCGATGTCTCGGGACCGATGAAGGTAGGCGTTCCGTCGAGGTGGTTCTGAAAGTGAACCCCCTCCTCTGTAATCCGCCTTAGCTTGGAGAGTGAAAAAACCTGGAAACCGCCGCTGTCGGTGAGGATCGCACGATCCCAACCCATGAACTTGTGGAGACCACCCAACTCTCCGATCAGTTTCTCACCCGGACGCACGTGCAGGTGATAGGTATTGCTCAAGATGATCCCGGCTCCCATGGCGCGGAGTTCATCGGGCGAGACTGCTTTCACCGTGGCCTGAGTGCCGACCGGCATGAAGACAGGCGTCTCCACATCACCCCGGCGGGTGTGCAGGATCCCTGCCCGGGCCCTGCTTTTCGAATCAGTCTTAAGAAGTGTATATGGTTTTAAAGAACTCACAGGGATGACGAAGAAATACTATTAAGCTGAAGACTGCAGGCTGTAAGTGGGAGAAAAATAACAAAAGAACGGACACCAAGGTTTCCTTATCCCTTTTATCCCCCTATTCCCCTTGATCCCTCTGCGGTGATCTTAGCTCCTGAATCCGCTCTCAAGATCCCAGACAACCTTGCCTCCGACGATCGTGGTGAGAGCTCGTCCGCGAAGAGCAAACTCATGGAAAGGAGTATTCCTGGAAAGCGAGGGCGAATCATTCCTATCGTAGGTCCAGGAGTGATCTGGATCCAAGATGGTTATATCCGCAGGCGCACCTACTGAAAGGGTGCCACGATCGAGTCGCAGGAGTTTTGCGGGATTCACCGTCAAGAGGGTGATGATCTGAGGCAGGGTCAGTGCCTTGCGTTGGTGCAGGAGGATTTCCAGGAAAACCGCCAACTCCGTCTCCAGACCCAACATACCAAAGGGAGCCTGATCAAACTCCACCTCCTTCTCGTAGGTGGCATGAGGTGCATGATCGCTTGCGAGGATGCTGATGGTTCCATCAGCGATGCCCGCGATGATCGCATCGATATCGGCTGGGGTGCGAAGCGGAGGGTTCACCTTGAAATTTGTATCGAAGGTTTTGAGCCGCTCGTCGGTAAGAGAGATGTGGTGGGGGCAGGCCTCAGCCGTGATGGGGACCCCTCTGAGGCGGGCCTCACGCAGGAGACGAACACTCCTTGCGGAGCTGATATGCTGGCAGTGGATCGGGTGGCCGGTCTCCTCGGCGAGCAGGATATTGCGGGCAACAATGAGATCCTCGGCTAGTCCAGGCCAACCGGGGAGACCAAGTCGCGTACTCCATTCCCCCTCGTTCATAACACCATCCGCACTCAGCGTTGCCTCCTGACAATGATCCATCACGGGAAGTCCGAACTGGCGGGCGTACTCGACGGCACGTCGCATGACCCCGTGATTCTGGATGCAACGACCATCATCGGTCAAAGCAACGACTCCAGCCTGCGCGAGCGCCCCGATGGGGGACATCTCCTCTCCGGCCAAACCTCGGGTGATGGCTCCCGTGCAGAAAACATTCACGCAGGCGGTCGTTGCGGCTCGTTCCTGAATCCACGCAATCGTGGAAGGACTATCAGCGACAGGGGAGGTATTCGGCATGCAGACGACAGTGGTGAATCCACCGAATGCTGCGCATCGAGCACCGGTGGCGATGGTCTCCTTGTGCGACTGACCCGGTTCACGGAAATGAACGTGAATGTCGATCAATCCAGGAGATACTACCTTCCCAGTGGCGTCGATCACCTCCGCATGAGGTGATTTTTCGTGAACGAGGATCCCGTCACGGACATTGATGTCGCGGATTTCATCGATGCCATTAGCCGGATCGATCACACGGCCCCCGGTGATGTGCAGTGAGTGATTCATGAGCTTTATTGATCGGTTGCAGAGGAAGCCATGGGAGCCCCTCCGGAGCAGAGGTAAAGAACAGCCACCCGGACGGCGAGCCCATTGGTGACTTGGTCGAGGATCACGCTCCCCTTTCCGTCGGCCACAGCACTGTCGATTTCCACCCCTCGGTTCATCGGACCTGGATGCATGATCAGACAATTCTCCTTGAGGCGCCTGGCCCGTTTTTTTGTGAGCCCGAAACGAGCCGAGTATTCGCCCACTCCAGGGAAGTACTCCTTCCGTTGGCGCTCGTGCTGAATGCGCAGGAGATTGATCACATCCGATTCCTCAAGAACCTCATCAATACTGTGGGCAATCTCCACTCCAAGGGGTGAGAATGAGGCGGGCACTAGCGTGGGCGGTCCGACCAGTGTCACTTTGGCACCTAGTTTCGTCAGAAGCTGAATGTTGGAACGGGCCACGCGGCTGAAAAGGATATCTCCCACGATGGCGACACGAACTCCCTCGATGTGACCCAACTTTTCACGGATCGTGAAGGCATCCAGCAAACCTTGGGTGGGGTGTTCATGTGCGCCGTCGCCGGCATTGATAACCGAGGCATTGAGTCGGTCGGCCAGAAAGCGGGCACTTCCTGCGGACTTGTGACGGATAACAATGAGGTCGGCCCTCAGGGCTTCGAGGTTTCGAGCCGTGTCGAGGAGTGTCTCCCCCTTCTCAAGACTTGATGCCGAGGCCGAGATATTCACCACATCGGCACTGAGTCGCATGGCGGCCAACTCAAAGGAGATTCTGGTACGTGTGCTAGGTTCGATGAAAAAATTGACCAGTGTCTTGCCCCGGAGTGCAGGCACTTTCTTCAGGTTCCGTTCACCGACCCCTTTGAATGCGGTGGCCGTGTCAAGGATCGTCATCAATTCCTGGGCCGTGTGATCCGCCAGGGCGCAAAGATCTTTGTGTTGCCAGTTCATTGTCATCGGGAGGGAGTGGAGGTTCGGATCAGCGTTACGGAATCAGGCACCCCGTCGAGTTGCTCGAAGCGGACCCTGATCCGATCGGTGGTCGCGGTGGGAACGTTTTTGCCAATAAAGTCTGCCCTGATGGGAAGCTCCCGGTGGCCCCTGTCCACCAAGGCGGCAAGTTGGATCCGCGAAGGGCGACCAAAAGAGGCAACGGCGTCCATGGCCGCCCTGCAACTCCTCCCCGTGAAGAGCACATCATCAATGAGCACCAAGGGACGCCCGTCAAAATCCAGTGGGAGTTCCGTGAGTTCCAACATGCTTACTCTGGCACGAGTCGAGAGATCATCCCGATGCATCGAGACATCCACGACTCCCAGCGACGGAGAGACACCTTCAATCTCGGCAATATGGGAAACGATCCGCTGGGCAATGATTTTACCACGGGTAGGAATCCCCGCGATGACAAGTCGTTTCAGGTCCTTATTCTGCTCTATGATTTCATGAGCAATCCGTCGAATCGCTTTCCTGATATCGTCGGCATCCATCACCACTGACGCCTCCTCCCCCGAGAAGGCGAGTGATTCAGGGGTTTTTGTAGAGGGTTCGTGTTTCATTATCCTTGGAGGCCTCGCGGGACCTGTTTAAAGGACTCAGGTTTTCGTCCGGTTAGATCATTCCTTTTGCCGACAATCTTGCCCGGCGCCAAGCGGTTCTGTGTTTCATCATCCAATCAAGGAGAGCTCTCTCGAAGCCGATATCACGGCCCGCCTTTTCACTCTCCATCCACTTGTGACGGAGGATCTCCTCCCGCTCAGCAAGAAACTCCCTGTAAATGGTGGAGTTTTTGAGCAAGCTTCCAGCATCCGTAGATTTTAAGGTACTAGGCACTGCTAATAATATGAAGCATCACCAACCTTCCAGTCAAGTGGAAGAGGGATCCCAACTCTAATCCATCCCGCTTGATCGTAAGGAGGCACTTCTTTTCCCAATTTCAGCACGTCACTTTCTTGCCTCAAGACAGGGATGACTTAAAGTATAGTCCATGAAGTACGCAGTCATAGGAGGAGGAAATATGGGGGGTGCCCTGATCCGTGGCATGATGGCCTCTGGGATCGCAAAAGGTAATGAGATCATCATCTCCTCAAGCACTCCGGCCTCGGCAGAAAAAGCGGCTCTCTCACTCGGTGTTCTATCCTCAGATTCGAATGCAAAAGCCGTCAGTGGGGCAGGGATTGTTTTTCTCTGCGTCAAGCCCGCTCAGGCACTCTCAGTTGTGGCCTCCCTTGCCGGTGAACTGGCCGGAAAACTCCTGATCTCGATCGTTGCCGGAATCCAATCCGAAGAGCTTCATCGATCCGCCCTAGGAGCAACGCGTGTCATCAGGACCATGCCCAACACCGCAGTCAGGGTCCGCAAAGGGGTGACGGCAATCGCCCCCCACTCCTCCTGCACAAGCGAGGATCTCGATCAAGCAAGACACGTTTTTTCCTCGGTCGGTTCAGTTCTAGAAGTCACCGAGAAATCTCTCGATATCGTGACAGCTGTGAGTGGGAGTGGGCCGGCCTTCGCCCTTCTGATGCTGGAATCACTCGCTCAGGGAGGAATCACTGGAGGTCTGGATCCTGAAACTGCAAAGATTTTTGCCGCTGGAGCCTTGGCGGCAGCGGCAGCACTCGTTCTGGAAACAGGAGAGTCTCCCCGCGCCTTGCGCGAGCAAATCACAAGCCCATCGGGGACAACGGCCGCTGGCTTGGGTGTTCTCGAGGAATCAAACTTCTCCAGCATCGTGCAACAAGCTGTTCGTGCGGCTAAGAATCGGTCCGTGGAGCTTTCCAAAAAATCGTGATCTCCGTAAAACGAGCGGGCTTCCTACCCATGCTGGCCGTCATCAGCATTGCGAACGTCACTATTCCGGTGATCTCTGTAACGGCAGGGACAAACTCTTCCCCAGCCCGGATTCCTGAAGCCGTAATGTCTCTTGCATCCCGAGCCGAACGCTCATTTGCAAGCGGCAACCTCAAGGAGGCGGCGGCACTCTACGGGGAGGCCGTAAAGATATCCCCACAGTCCCCTTCCCTTCTCATCAGTTTTGCCGCGGTGGAGACCCGCCTGGGGAAGACTGCCGAGTCCAGAGCCTTGCTCCACAGGGCGCTCTCTCTCGACCTGAACAGCGGTTCCGGATGGATGCTCCTCGGGATGAATGCTCTTGAGCAGAAGGAGTATGACGAAGCTGTTGCTGATCTTCTTCAAGCCACGCTCCATGATGGAAAAAATCCCCGCGCTCACAACTATCTGGGAATGGCTGCTGGCAGAAAGGGGTGGAGCGATGCTTCGGAACAGGAATTGCGACGGGCCGTGGAACTCGATCCCGGTTATGCGGATGCCAATTTTAATCTAGCCGTTCTCTATCTACGCCGCACGCCTCCGCTCTATGAATTGGCACGCCGCCATTATCAGAGAGCACTGGATCTGGGGGCAGCCCGTGACCCAGTGATCGAGAAACTGATCGCCAAATCTGTTGTCACTCCGGCCTCCACTTCTTCAGATTCTTCGACTTCCTCACCATCGATCCAACTTCCCTGAATCCTCTCAAATGATTCCCTCTCATTCCCTACGAATAACCGCCCTCTTTCTACTCACCTGTGCCCCTATCCTTCGCTCGGCCCAACCACCTGATGTGAAGGGTGCATCGGTGGTCGTCGTCGATGCCATGACCGGCGAGGTGCTCTACCAGCGGAATCCCGATGAAAAACGGCCTGTCGGCAGCACTCAGAAGCTTCTCACCTCCCTGATCGTTGCGGAGAAGGGAGAACTCGACAAGGAAGTCACCATTGTTCCCAGTGACGAGCATGCTGAACCGACGACCCTGCAACTCAAGCCCGGAACCTCCTACACGCGGGGCACACTGCTCACCGCACTACTGGTGAAGAGCCCCAACGACGTGGCTCGAGCCTTGGGACGTGACACGGGTGGATCACTCGACGATTTTGCTCAGCTCATGAATCAAAAAGCCGCTTCACTGGGGGCAACCTCCTCCCACTTTGTGAATCCAAACGGTCTTCCGGCCGACAACCAGTATTCCACCGCAGCCGATATGTCCAGGATCGCGCGTGCAGCCTACTCCAATACTATCCTGCGCCCCATCATGGTCACCAAGTATCTTCCCTTCCGATACGCGGACGGTCGCGTCCACATGCTCCGAAACACCAATCAGACCATGCGAGAAAACTGGTTCTGCACGGGAATGAAGACGGGCTACACCGACAAGTCCAAGCACTGCCTTGTCTCAAGTGGAAGCTATAACGGTAAGGATGTGATCACGGTGATTCTCGGCAGCACGAAGGATCGCATCTTCACGGATTCTGCACGGATGCTTAAATGGGCACTGGGTCTGCCCCAGGAAACGAAATCACCGACGGTCAAGACCACCCGAAAAATCAGAAAACCATCCCCCACGCCGACTCCCCGAAAAACACATCACAAAAAGAGCTCCTCATCAGGCAATCAGCCGACGACATGAGCCGGAACTATCAACTCCAACCGGCAGAGTCCTCCGGTTCAGGAATCGACTTCGCAAAGGTTCTCAACGATCAGCAATTCGCCGCAGTCACCTCGCCACCCGGGGCTCATCTGGTAATCGCTGGCGCTGGTAGCGGCAAGACCCGCACCCTCACCTACCGTGTGGGGTGGCTCTTGGAGCAGGGATACCGTCCCGGTGAGATTCTGCTGCTCACCTTCACCAACAAGGCCGCCCGCGAAATGCTGGAGCGTGTGAACATGCTCCTTCCAGGAGCTGCTGAGGGACTCTGGAGCGGCACCTTTCACTCCATCGGGCACCGGATCCTCAGACGGCATCCGGAAGCGGTCGGATTCAATCAAGGATTCACCATCATGGATCGCGAGGATCAGGAGGAATTACTAGAGTCGGTCGTGGCGCGTCTCGGATTTCGAACCAATGACAAGCGCTTCCCGAAGGGACAGGTGCTGGCGGAACTGATCAGCCTTGGGTGCAATACCGGAGAGACGCTTCGAACTCTGCTTGCACGCCGTTACCGATATTTCATCGATCTGGAGGATCAGATTGCGCAAGTCGCAACGGCCTACGAAGGACGCAAAAAAGAGGTGAATGCGCTAGATTTCGATGACCTGCTCTCCAAGACCCATGAACTTCTGCTGACCAATCCCGAAATCGCCGCTACCTATCAACGTCGCTTCAGGGCGGTTCTGGTCGATGAGTACCAGGATACCAACAGACTGCAGGCGGGACTCATCGATACACTGGCCTCCGTTCACAAACACGTGATGGTTGTCGGTGACGATGCCCAGTCGATCTACTCGTGGAGGGGTGCCGACTTCGCCAATATCCTTGAGTTTCCAAAGCGCTACCCCGACTCGGTCGTCCATCGGATTGAGACGAACTACCGGAGCGTTCCCCAAGTTCTGGAACTGGCAAATGCTTCCATTCTGAACAACCCCCGCCAGTTTAAGAAAGAGCTCCACGCCGTTCGCAAGCCGGCGATCTCCAAACCGGCGCTGGTTCCACTAGCTACCAATAACGAACAGGCCTCCTTCATCGCGCAACGAGTGCTGGAATTGCATGATGAAGGGATCGACTTCCGCGAGATTGCCGTGCTCTACCGCGCCCATTACCACTCGATGGAGATCCAGCTTGAGTTCACACGTCGAGGCATTCCGTTCGGCATCACCAGCGGGCTTCGATTCTTCGAGCAGGCTCACATCAAGGATGTGGCTTCGTTCCTTAAGTTTGCGGTCAACCCCAACGATGAGGTCGCCTTCAAGCGAATGACTCGCCTCTTGCCCGGCATCGGGTCAAAGACGGCTGAGAGTCTTTGGCAACAGGCGGTGAAACTGCTGGCAGGAGGCCGCGCCTTTCCCCTCCTTGAGAAGGGGTGCAAACCTCCCACAAAAGCCTCCGGAGGATGGTCCCAACTCGTGACCACCCTTGCCGGACTCGCTCCGAAAGGGGAACCCGCGCCACCTTCCGACATGATCACTGCGGTCATGAAGTCTCTCTACGATGATTTCATGCAGTCCAAATTCGCGAATTACGAAGCACGACGCGATGACTTGAACACACTCGCCAACTACGCGAAGCAGTTTGATCAGACCGATGAGTTCCTAGCCCAACTCACACTACTCGGAGGAACAGAGACCAGCGAGGTCACCGGTCGGGATGAAGAAGAGGACAAGGTCTGCCTTTCCAGCATCCATCAGGCGAAGGGACTCGAGTGGCAGGCGGTTTTCCTTGCCTGGCTGACCGAGGGAATGTTTCCGGGAGCCAGATCGATGGAGGAGGATACCGCAATGGAGGAGGAGAGGCGCCTCTTCTATGTCGGCGTCACCCGTTGCAAGGACGAACTCTACCTGACCTATCCGGAGCTTCGGCTGAATGCCGCCTACGGGGAGGCCTTCCAGCGTCCCTCCCGCTTTTTGGAGGAGTTACCCGAACACCTCACCGAGCGCTGGGAGGTAGCGCGAGCAATTGCACGATTCACTCCGCAGGGAGAACGCCAAAAACAACGTCATCAGCGGAGTGAATTCGATCCGGCCGACGAATCGCAGGTGCCGGAGTGGGAGGACTAGCAGGCTAGCCGATCAGCTCCCGCTCGTTCCACGGCCAATTCCACGGAACGGAGGGTTTGATCTATTACCCAAAGCACGGACGCCATCACAATACCCCCCAGAACGCTGTAAAGGATGTAGAGTGTTTGATTAAAAGACTGGAGTGGATGCGGCACCAAGCCACCACCTGTTAGAAAAATAATCAAAAAGAACGTGAGAATTGGTGCCAATGAGGGATTAGAGAATCTCAGCCAGTTGATAAACCAGACGATGGACAAGAACGCGGATAAATAAATCATCAGATTATTTGTCGAGGCACCGATGATGGATTCAAAAATGACAACAAGAAGTAATCCCGCAATCCCCATCACAAAAGTCATTGGAAGCTTCGACCTGTCACGCTGGCTGCAAAGAGTGATTCCCCAAACAAGTGTCACCATGACAAAGAAAGCAGAGGATAGATACTGGACCGCCAGCACGCCTACAAAGAGGGATATGACGGCACAGGCACCCAAGTAAATAATATCACGCACAGGAAAGCTTACGTGCGAAACCCTGTTGGCACGCGTTGATTTAGGAATGGGAAAGATAATAAAGGAAAAGGATGCGGCAAGAAGGCCGAACGAGCACCAGAATGCACGGAAGAATCCGTCAAAAACAGGCTCGTTGACGGAGCCCGAATACTGATTTAGAAGCGACCCGCTCATTCCGTAAGCAATGATGATCATTGTTGCTTCATCACGACTTTTGGATCCCAAGAAAAAAACAAGGCACACAAGGGCAAAATAGAAAGGCGTGAAAAACCAGGGAGCATCACGGAACAGCACCTCCGAGAGCATCCCTACAGCAGCCGCCATCCACAACAGGAGAAAGCGCTGCCGCATGAGGGCACGGTGGAAGGTTGGCAAGCAAGCGACTAGCGAAGCGCAAAGCAAGCCCCGGGCGGCTACAGGGTTCGGGTAAATCTCGATTGCAAACAACGTCATCCCAACAGCCAGAGTGCTCCTGAAGGCCTTCCTAACTTGTTCGTTCACGGCGCTGGGGCAAGCGGCAGATTCTTGGCAGAACCCAAAGGGGCACGAAATTCAGGGGCATCTCCTTTTTGCAGTTCTCCCACGCGTTTCAGTCCTGCCTGCACGTCACTCCCTGTCCGGACAATAACAGCGGCAGTCCCTCCCATCCTGAAGGAGTGCTCTTCGGGGGCATCAAGAATAATACGGACTGGAAAACGCTGGGCCAGCAGGATGAAGTCGAGTGTGGGAGAGACATTCTGCAGGATTCCCTGTCCTCCTGATGCATTCTGTGTCGGGGCAAACTGCGGCGTAATCGCCTTGGGAACTCCCTGGACGACACCTTTGATCTTCCGGTTCGATTCCGCCAGAAGATACACCTCCACCTCCATGCCGGGCCGAATGTTTCGCAAATCGGTCTCGCGGAAGTTAGCCAGCACATACCAGATCTTCTGATCGACGACGGAGAAGACCTGCTCCCCAATTGCGGCGTAGGCACCGGGGGTGATCTGGAGATTCACCACATAGCCATCACAGGGAGCATAGACCTTGCAGTAGGAGAGTTTCAGTTCCGCATCTCGGAGCGTCGCCTCGGCAGCCGAGCGGCGGACATTGATGTCACCTTTTTCACCCAGCAGGTTTCGGGCTTTCTCCAAGGCAGCCTGATCTTGGGCGACCTTGTCGGTGGATGTGATAGCCTCAGTCTGCGCTAGTTGGTTCTTATCGACGGTCACATAGAGATTGCCGACCAGAGCCTGGACTCGCTTGGCATAATCGACGGCGTAGGTGGCCTTGGCCTGACTCTGCTTCAATTCGGCCTCAGCAGCCGCAATCTGATCCTTGTAGGCCTGAATCTCCAATTCCGTCAGCGCAAGCTTTGCCTTCGCCTCCTCGGCTTGTGCCTCGTAGGGTCGTGCATCTAGTTCAAAGAGGAGGTCTCCCTTGTGAACCTGCTGGTTGTCCTTCACGTGGATCGCGATGATGGAGCCACCTACTTGGGGGCTCACGCCGATGACATTCGCACGGACTTGGGCATCCTCGGTGCGGGGGTTCAGGCGGATATTATGATAGACCCCCAGTGAGAGAAGAATAGCCGCCGCATAGACTGCCAACGAAAGAATGACTCCCAGGACCCTACGGACCGACTGCTTGGGATTGGCTACTGGTTCAGCCGTCCCCGGTGTCGATATCTCGGTCGTGTCACTCATCGGGCAGCAAAGAAAAGGAGCCAGCAACCGCAGGTGAGGGCGATGTAGAGCGCCGCATAAAAAAGAGGAATCGGGACAAAGAAGGGAATCATTTTTGTCCGTAGGAAGATTAGATGAAGGATCCAGAAGGCAGCTAGAGCGACCAATCCGGAGAGTAACCAGGCGGGGAAGTAGGCTCCAGCGATGTTTATCTGCGGATCACAACCCGTCATCGTCAAGAGGACGAGTAGAAGCGGAAAAATGATCCAAACATTCATTTCTTCAGATTACGGGTGGTGCGGAGACGTGGGCAACGCTAATTGATATCAGTCAGGAGATCAAAGCCCGCCATGCTTCGAGGTGGAGAGGGCGATGCGCAGGCACATGAATCCCCCCCAACATAGACCGACCAATCCGATCACCGGGATATGCCAGACCTTCGGGGGGATCCCCGAGTGAATCAGCAGGGCCGAGCAGATCAGGACGGAGGCCGCGACGATGGCATTGGCTAAACGATTGGCGATCGAGTCGAGGGTCACGCGGAGTGGCTCGATACCCTTCGCATCGATCCTGTGCTGAAGCGGGATGATCACGTCACCCCTTTTGATTCGGTTCCAGAGCATCCTGAAATCGCTCGGAAAAACCTCCAGGAAATCCACCGAGGCGGTGCCCAGTTTCTTGAGGAGTTCAATCAGGTGGGCGGGCATGTACTTTCCTGCAATGAGCTTCTCGGCATAGGGACGGCCGAGTTCGACGAAGTTAAGTCCTGGGTTCAGCGAGCGACCGACTGCCTCAACTTGGGAGAGGGCCTTGATACCAAGGTAGAAGCTCCCCTTCATCCGGAGACGGTGCGTCCTGAGAAGCTCGAGCAGGTTATTCAGAACAAGGGAGAGATTGATTTGGGAGAGGGGCTTGTTCAGGTGCTTGTCGCTGAACTCCTCGACATCGCGAAGCATCCGGTCGAAGTCCTCCACATTCCCATCCTCGGAGAGATCGATCAGGGCAAGCATCACCTGCCGGTTGTCCTTCTCACCCAGACCAGCGATCAGGTGAGCCAGATTGGAGCGGAAGCTTGGTGAGAAGGCTCCCATCATCCCGTAATCATAGAGCCCTAGCACCCCGCCGCAGGGAACTTCCGTTGAAGGAATGATTGTCATGTTCCCAGGATGGGGGTCTCCATGGAAAAAACCATGGTTGAAGACCTGCTCGTAGATCAGTCCCGAAATACTCTCCGAGAGTGCGATCGGGTCGACGCCACAGGATCGCAATTCCTCGCTCTTGGTCACGGAGTGACCCGAAATAAACTCCATCGTCAGGATCTTCTCACCACTCAGTTTTCTGAAGAGTGCCGGCACCTTGATGGCGGTGGATCCTCGGAATTGCTCCGCAAAGCGCTCCGCATTCCCTGCCTCGTGCGTAAAATCAAGCTCCTTGAGCAGCGTCTCGGCAAACTCCTGCACCACGGCGACCGGATTCAGGGAAGCAAGATCGGGAACATGCTGTTGAACGAACTTCGCCAGATCAACCAGGATGGAAAGATCCTGCTCGACCACGGGACGGATGTCGGGACGTTGAACCTTCACGGCTACAGTCACCCCCTCGCGCGTGACAGCGCGGTGAACCTGGGAAATGGAGGCCCCGGCAAGAGGCTTCTCATCGAACTCCAAGAAGGCTTCGCCAACGGTCATCCCCAACTCGCGGGCGAAGATCTCCTTGGCCAAGCTTCCCGGGAAAGTCGGGACATTGTCCTGAAGTTTGCAGAGCTCCTCATAGTAGGTGTCATCCACCAAGTCGCGTCGGGAACTCAGGATCTGACCAAACTTGATGAATGTCGGCCCAAGCTCCTCCAGAGCCAAGCGGAGGCGTTCCTGAGGTGGCTTGGAGAGGGGGCCAGTGGCATGAGTTTCCAGCACGGCGCCGCTTCCCATGACCTGCTGCCAAGCGACGAGCTTCAGGACATCCGCAAAGCCATACTTGAAAAGAATCGTCACAATCTCGTTGTAACGTGGCAATTGCGTGGCAAAACCGACAGCAGAGCGGATTTCAGTGATCACAGAGGGAGATCAAATCTTTAGCTAGATGGGAAAGCAACTTGATTTAGATCACTTCCCATGAGCTAAAGCGCGCTCAAGGAAGGGATTGAGTTCAAATGGACATCACGCCATTGTGTCTTATTGGAAATTCAATGCAAATCTGCCCAGGCATTCTCGTGAAACTTCCCCATCCAAGCAGATTCATCCATGGGCTGGTTCTGTATTCTATTTTCCAATCGGTGCTTTCCATGCCACTGGCATGTGCCAAAAGCGATACCAATCCCTTTAATGCTCTCTTTGGTGCTGAGAAATCATTCCCTCTTTCCGATCACGTCGGTTCTTTCGATCAGAACCGATCCTACGAGCTCTCCTCACTGATTGAACTCTCCCTTGCCAACAATCCCTACACCCGATCTGCCTGGTTCAACGCTCTGGCCTCCTCGGCGGCAGTAGGACAGGCCAAGGCCCCTTACTTCCCCAAGCTTACATTCAAGGCTGCGGGAGGATACGACAGTGGCTATGCGTCGGTACAAGACGGCCCGATCTACTACCAACGTACCGCGCTAAGTCCGACATTTAACCTTGAATACCTACTTCTCGACTTCGGAAGACGGTCCGCCGATGTCCGCAACACGATTGCTCTGCTAGAAGCTGCGAATCTTCAATTCAGCCGCAAAGTGCAGAGCACGGTCTTTGCCGTTCAACAAAGCTACTTTGCCCACACAGCCTCACTGATTCAACGCGACGCGGCCGTTGCTAACCTAGAACTTGCAAAGACCATCTTGGCAATGGTGGAGGATCAGAAAAAAGTCGGGCTCGCTACACAACCAGAACTGCTGGTCGCCCAAAAGACGTATACTCAAGCCCAATTTGACATGGCTGATGCCGAAAGGAATGTTCTGGTTACCTTGGGAAATGTTCGAACCGCCGTGGGACTTGAGGCCAACGCTCCTCTAAAAGTCTCCCTCACTGCAGCCCCCCCTTCCTTGGAGACTATCTCCGGCAAGGTGGATGAACTCATTAACACCGCCATCGCTCGTCGTCCGGATCTGGCTGCAAAAATTGCTGATATCCGAGCCAGCAAGGCATCGACGGACCGAGCCCTTGCCGATTTTATGCCGACCGTCTCACTGGAGGGCTCTTATCAGAATCATACTTACAACTACTCCGCCCAACAGGGAACGAATTCGGGCACCTTCAACGGCAATCATTCCTATCCCAGCGGTTTTGTGGTCATGAGTTGGGACCTGTTTGACGGATTTGAAAGGGTCGAGAAGGTTAAGAAGCGCCAAGCTGAGGAAGCCATGGCTCGTGCGAATGCGGAATCAACGCGACTCGAGACCACTCGCGATGTATGGACCGACTACAACAACTCCTTAAAAGCCCGCAAACGCGTAGAATACGCAAACTCACTCCTTTCCTCGGCCAAGGAAAACTTTGATTCCATGGAGGCGGCATTTAAAAACGGTCTTGCGACGATCACGGAATTGGTTTCATTACAAAGCGCCCTCGCGACGGCACGCTTCGAGCAGGCTGGAGCACAGGCAGATTACCTGACAAGCCTCGCATCACTCTCCCTAGCCATGGGCCAATTCTCCGTCCCATCATCAGCCAAGGTCAAACCCGCCTCACTGTAGTTTGGAAATCTAGACTGTGCCTAGAATCAGGCACGCGTTAATCCCGCCAAAGCCAAACGAGTTGGAGAGAATCTTCCTCGCTCGAGCCTCGCGTCCATGGTTAGGAATCACATCCAGCACACACTCGGGATCAGGTGTCTCGTAGTGAAGGGTCGGCGGTAGATATCCCTCCGTCATCGCGAGACAGCAGATCACTGCCTCTAGTGCACCCGTGGCTCCGAGCGGATGCGCCGTGTAGGCCTTGGTGCCACTGACGGGAATAGAAGGAGCCCTCGCCCCGAAGACCTCGTGGATACAGCGGGCCTCATTGAAATCATTGATCTTGGTAGAGCTGCCGTGGGCATTGATGTAGTCGATCTCTTCCGGATTCGTCTCCGCATCGGCAAGCGCATCCTTCATGGCCCTGATCGTAGGCTCTCCATTCGGATGGGGAGAAGTCATGTGATAGGCGTCGTTATTATGGGAGAAACCCAAGATCTCGGCATAGATCCGGGCACCGCGTGCCTTGGCGTGTTCGTACTCCTCCACGACTAGTGATGCTGCTCCCTCCCCCATGACAAAGCCGTCCCGATTCAGATCGAAAGGCCTGCACGAGACCGAAGGGTCTGCCTCACTCATGGTTCTGATGTTGGCAAAAGCTCCGTAGGTCAAAGGGCTCAAGGGGGCCTCAGAAGCTCCGGCGATCATCACGTCAGCAATCCCATCGCGGATGTAGCGGAGCGCTTCGCCAAGGGCCACGGTGCCGCTGGCACAACTGTTGGAGTTCGTTGTGCCGACTCCCTGAAATCCGCAGGTAATCGCGATATTGGAGTGGGCGGATCCTCCGAAGACCTGGAGGGCTAGGAGAGGACTGACGGCCTTGAATCCACCTTTCACGAAGGCATCATGTTCTTTCTCCGCATTCGAAATCCCGCCAAGAGCTGTTCCAAAACTCACTCCACGCCGTGGATCAGGAGACTCGGGCGAATAGGAGAGCCCGCTGTCCTCAAGCGATAGCAGGGCACTGGCCACGGAAAACTGGGCGTATCGGTCCAGACGGCGGAGCATCTTGATTGGAAAATAATTCAGTGGATCAAAGTCATCCACTTGTCCTGACGAGCGTGCTTCCAGCTCACCAAGATCGAAGCGTGTCAGCTGCGCAATGCCGCTTTTTTCAGCAAGGATCCCCCTCCAAAAGAACTCCCTGCCGGTGCCGATGCAACTGATGGGACCAACTCCCGTGATGACGGCACGGCGCCGAGTGGATCGATCGGTCATGGTTGGGCCTCCAGTAATTTTTTGAATGTCGAGAGTGTCCTGGGAGCCACCCAACCGATCATAAAGTCGCCGATGATCGGATTGGCAAGTGGCGCTAGCAAAGGCCAGCAAAATTTCAGTTTGTGATCGATCGTGATCAAGACACCTGCCGCGGTCTGTTCGTAAATCCACCTGACCTCCATCCCTTTGGTAAAAGCGCTGAGATGACGGAACCATAGCTCGGGCTTTCCCGGTTCGCGCCGAAACTCGGAGGTCCATTTGATGGGAATGGCCCCACGCATGGCCGCCATCTCGACAATACCCTCATCCGGACCACCCTCAACCCAACGAACCCAGCGGTAGTGTGGCAAATAGGCCGGCCAGCGGATAAGATCCGAGGTCATCGCGTAGATCCTCTTGACAGGTGCATCAATCAGGATGGAAGACTCGGTGTGCATCAAGACCTTTGCCCCCGCTTCTTCCGAGACCTGATGTAATGAAGCCTGGCTGCTCCGCTCCCCTCAACCTTTATGGATTTGAGCACGAAACGCTGATCCTCTGAGAGGAACCCTTGTAAGCTAGCACTCCCACCCATTACTTCCGATGCCCCCTGAATCACGGGATGGATCCGTACAAAAACTTCCCGAGCATTTTCAAATTCTATCGCTGGGTAAAATTCCGTATCAGAAATCACTCTTCCATCCACACTCATCGAAAAATCGAGCACCCGCTCCGTTGATCGGGACGATTTCATGATGGGGTGATGGAGATCAGGCTCGATCACTAGAGGCATCTTCATCTGCCTCGATTTGATGCCCGACCGCTCCTACCTGAGCCTCCATCTCACCGATCGAGACACTTCCACCATCTGCAGGCTTGTAGGTCATGTAGATGATCCCGCCGATTAATCCCCATCCAACGCTTAAGGCAAATCCTGCGATCGAAATGAGCACGGCTAGATCGACTGGCGTTCCGTAGAGAGAATTGAGCATCACGGAGAAGAGTCCCTCTCGGACTCCGATTCCGGCCAAACTGATCGGCAGGGAACTGATTGTATTGACGATGGGGATGACCGAAGTCATGGCGGCGGCTCCGGGATTTCCCACAAAGGCAAAGGCGGCAAAGATGGCCGTACCGAAGATGAAGGCATTCAACGGCATGGAGATCAGAATGGCCGCCACCACGGCTTTCCAGTCGCGTGCATAGATGGAAAAGGCCCCGGCAACATCCAAGATCGCGGCATGGCCCGGCATCTTGGCAGGGAGACGCTTAGCGAGATGAAACCGGTCGATGATGAGCCCCATGGCGATCAGACTGATGAAGGCGCAAAAGATGATGGTAACAGTCAGGAGGAAGGCTCGGATCATCGGCAGGGACATCAGCGGTTTGTAGAAC
>WBXH01000012.1 GCA_008933015.1 Verrucomicrobiota bacterium
AATCCTACAGAGTGACGGAATGTCTTGCGATCGGCGATATAAAATGAGGCCGCTGATGGAAACACCGAGGTTCCAAGAGTTTTTATCGGATGATTCCTAAAATGCCCTGATGACCGAGAAGCCTAACCAGATCCCGAGAACGCAGAGTAGAACTGAGAGGAGGACATTCAGGAAGGCTCCCATCAGATTGCCCTGCTCGATAAGAAGGAATGTCTGGAGACTGAATGACGAGAAAGTGGTGTAGCCTCCAAGGACTCCAATCATCAAGAAGGTGCGTGCCCCTGGTGCGAAAATGAGTTTTCCTGGCTCGGATTCGCCGTATCCCGCCAGTAAGCCCATCAGGATGGCGCCTGTGACATTCACCATCACAGTTCCAAATGGAAACCCGTTGCCAAGCCACTTGCTCACCAGGTCGGTCATCCCGATGCGGCCGATCGATCCGATGGCTCCACCCATTCCGGCTAGCAGGTAGGGATGCCTGAGAAGAGCCGTGAGAAAAGACATAAGAAATGTTGAGCAGGATGTCCTGCTTCGGGTCAAGTCGTTGATTCAAAAGGTGAGGCTTGGACTCTTATTTTGGGAATCTCCGTTGAAGCTTTGAACTCTGTCTGATAGTGAAGTCGGGATGATTCTTTCTCCCCTGTTCCTTCTGCTGACGCTTCTTTGTCTTGGGCTTCCACTGAGGGCACAAGACGGCGGTGCCCCGAACACGTTCGCACCTACTCGTGTATCCATCATGGATGCAAAGGCTGATCTCAGCCCGATTCCCAAGAATGGCGTGGTGCCCCTCAAGACAATCGCTGGGGACTTTGCCACGAATGCAGTCGCCGCCTCGGGGAAATACTTGGAACGACGTATCACGGTTTCGGGTCGGATCGCCTCCCTGCGCAAGGGGCATGGTGAAAACAAGGCCCTCGTGGTCATAATGCAGGACCGTGCGGCTTCCTTGCCAGCAGTGAAAGCCGAGTTTCTTTCAGGATCAATTCCGGAAAATAGTGAATTTGATGTCTCCGGAGAGGGGGGGCAAGCCACTCTCCTGAGGCGAGATCGGCATGGTATGATCCTTAGTCGCACTCCCTACCTTTCAGTTGGGCAGAAAGTGGAAATTTCCGGATATGTCAAAGGACTCGATGTGGGGGATATCGTCTTAACGGCTTGTCGAATGGGGGGCTAGGAAAACTGATCAGTAGGATGGAAGGATAAAGCTTTGAGTTCTAAGACTAATCTGACATAACATTCAGAAGTCAGCTCACCCCTATTTTAATAGACCATGTCAAATCCAGAAGAGGGATTTTTGCAGGTTGACGCTCCAGACACGGAGTCGAAACCAAAAATCCGGAAAGTGGCCATGATTTCTCCTGGTTTCAGACAAACTGAGGAGGGGTCCGTCCTCCGACCAAGAGTCTTGGGTTTCAAGTTGCCCACGGATCCTAATGATATCAGGAATTTTAAGATGGGATTGATTGCGGTGACTGTTTCGGCCGCGATTTTTATCGGACTCGAGTACAAGCAGGTTTACGAAGCGGCACGTGAGGGAAAGCACCAGTTGCATGCCGTGGCTCACGACACCAAGCACTCGATTCTGGAATTTTTCAAAAAGTAATCGAAGAGAGCGTATATGATCTCAAAGACTTGTTCCATGGGAGCAAGTCCCCGGTGGTGATCTAATCCCGTGCATTTCCCACACATTGGGCCATAGTACCCGACTAGCTTCCTAATTGATCCCAATGCCATTTCGCTCACTCGGCCTCAATGCCGCCATTCTACAAGCCGTACAAGAAACGGGTTATACTGAACCCACGCCAATTCAATCTGCGGCGATTCCGTTGGTCCTCCTGAGACGTGACCTGATCGGGATCGCGCAGACAGGCACAGGAAAAACCGCGGCATTTACCCTGCCCATCCTATCCATACTAGCAGAGGCGCCGGCTCCAGGTATCCGGGCACTTGTCATCGCACCGACACGAGAACTCGTGGTTCAGATTGAGGAGAATGTCCGTGCTTACGCGAAGCATCTTCAACTCTCCATGGCCACGATCTATGGTGGAGTGAGCGAAAAGCCCCAGATCAAGGCATTGGAGCATGGCGTGGACATCGTGATCGCCACCCCGGGACGGTTGCTTGATATCATCAGGGGAAGAGAGAAGTCCTTTGCGGGCATCGAGTTCCTGGTCCTCGATGAAGCGGATAGGATGCTCGATATGGGATTCGTCCCAGCTATCCGGCAGATCGTCAAGTTGCTGCCACGGAAGCGCCAGACACTCTTCTTTTCGGCAACACTCTCCCGCGAGATCGAGAAACTTACCGGAGAGTTTCTGCAGGAGCCCGAGACCGTCGAGATCGGTCGCCGCTCCAATCCGGCGGACACTGTCTCCCAGTCGGTCTATGAGATTCCCCAGCACCTCAAGCCGGGAATGCTCCTGCACCTTCTGCAGGATCCAAAATTCAACATGGTCCTTGTCTTCACGAGAACCAAACACGGAGCCGATAGGATTGCTCGACGGTTGGAACAGGCAAAAATCACGAGCGCTACGATCCACTCCAACCGATCCCAGAATCAGCGTCTGCGGGCACTCAATGAATTCAGAGAGGGCAAGATCCGTGTCCTTGTGGCGACCGATATCGCCGCACGAGGCATCGATGTCGACGGCATCTCCCATGTCGTGAACTACGACTTCCCCCCGCATCACGAAGACTACGTCCACCGGATCGGTCGCACCGGACGCGCGAAGGCGGTCGGCGAGGCAGTGAGCTTCGTAAGCCGAGAGGATGACGATGCGCTCCGCGCCCTCGAGCGCTTCACCCGCCGTGGTATCCCTCGCGTGAAGGCGGAGGGCTTTGATTACACGGCTCCTGCGCCGCCAAGAGATCCCAATGGAGGACGCCGCCCCCCCCGTAGGCCTGGTGAAGTTCGCACGCCGCGCCCTAATTTTCAGCGTGGAAACAGGCAGGAGCGTTCCGCTGAAGGGACTCAGTCTAAGGATCGAGGCGATGGAAAATCTGAAGTCTCCCAGGGAGGTCATCGCCAATCCCGATCAAGAGGAAGAAGCGATGGCAAGCCACGCAATATTGCGATGAATGGTGAACCGGGAAAGACTGCGGGAGGCCCCGCAAAAAAAGGAGGGATCGGCAGGTTCCTAGGCTTCGGTCGCCGCTGATTTGCGAAACCAGATCGTGAAGGGCTTTTTTGGCTGTTTTTTGGTTTTTTTAGCCTTCCAAGGGAGAGGTTTTTTTTTAGAGTGAAAGAATCATGACCCCTTTTTTCGCTAGGATTTTCAATGATTCTTCGAGTGATCTCCGGGGGAAAATCGCCGCAATGCTGACGCTGTTGGTCGGCTTTAACCTAGTCGCCTGGGGATGGGCGTTGGTATCCTTTCACTCCTTCCCTGTACTTCTAGGAACGGCACTTCTTGCGTATGGATTCGGTCTTCGTCATGCCGTGGATGCAGATCACATAGCTGCCATTGATAATGTCACCCGCAAAATGATGCAGCAGGGGAAGCGTCCCGTCGCCATAGGGTTCATGTTTTCACTGGGACACTCCACAGTCGTTGTTCTCGCGAGCATTGCGGTAGCCGTCGCCGCAAACTCTTTTAAGAGCCAACTGGATGCCCTGCACCAAATGGGCGGCGTGATCGGGACGATGATGTCAGCAGTATTCCTTCTGCTGATTGCCATCATGAATCTCGTGATCTTCTCTTCGATTGCGAAGGCCTTCAAACGTGCCCGTAACGGCGAACCATATTCCGAAGATGACTTTGACATGCTGCTTGCGAACCGAGGGTTCCTCGCCCGCCTTTTTCGCCCTCTGTTTGGTTTGATCTCCAAAAGTTGGCACATGTATCCCCTTGGTTTTCTCTTTGGTCTTGGATTTGACACGGCGACGGAAATCAGCCTGCTCGGTATTTCCGCCACAGAAGCCGCAAAAGGCCTTCCTGTCTGGTCGATTCTCGTTTTTCCAGTCCTCTTTACTGCAGGCATGAGCCTCATTGATTCCATCGATGGAATCATGATGTTGGGGGCCTATGGTTGGGCCTTCATCAAGCCAATCCGCAAACTCTACTACAACATGACCATCACCCTGGTCTCAGTCGTGGTTGCCGTTGTTGTCGGAGGAATTGAGGCTTTAGGACTTATCGGCGATCAACTCAAACTGGAAGGCCCAGTTTGGAAGGCGATTGGATCCCTGAATGGTAACTTTGGGACGATCGGTTATCTTATCATCGGAATCTTCGCGGTTAGTTGGGCCCTCTCACTGATGATATATCGGTTCAAGGGCTTTGACCGTCTCGAAGCGGGTGTTAACTGAATGCCCTTAATCCGCTTCCTGCAGGAAGATCTCGCTGATACCGGGTTGCTGTGAGGTCTTTCCCGGATAGATTTCGTCGACCGTCAGTACTGGATGCTCTCCCCCGGTCCGGGAGTATGTGAAATCCATGCGGTTGTGGCATCATCGTCGCAGAGTTCGGAGGCCGGTTTCAGCGAGGAGGTTGAGTTCCCCCGCCAGCGTCTCCCAGAAGAAGGCACAGCGGAGTGAGCACCCTCCCAGCAGTTCCTGGAGGACGGGATCTCCCACCTTCGGTTTTAGCAGGGGGAGCGAGTCGGCGTGAACGGATGATGAGATCGCCAGAAGAGCCAGTAGGCTCCATGCTACGCACACGGATTTTGGACGCACGATTCGCTGAATCCTTATTTCAACCCCTCCACAATGGAGGACACATTATGCCGTATCATCGCGTCGTAGGTGTTTCCGTCGGTCTCACCGAGGGCGTCGGAATAGAGGGTGCCTCCGGCCTTGGCCCCGGTTTCATTAGCAATCTGCTGGACGGCGCGCGGATTTTCGATGGTCTCGAAGAAAACGGCCTTCACACCCTGGTCTCTGATGACGCCGATGATTTCTTTCACATGCTGGGAGGAGGGATCCTCCGCCGTGCTGGCTCCTTTCACAGGATAGATGGTGAAGCCGTAATCACGGGCGAAGTATCCGAGTGCATCGTGCGAGGTGACGAGTTTTCGGCGGTCGTGGGGAAGTGAGGCTAGTTTTACACGGATCCAGCGCTGAAGTTCATCGAGCTTGGCGAGATAGGCGGACGCGTTCTGGTCATAGCTCACGGCATTGGCTGGATCGGCTTTCTCGAAGGCTTCCGCCACCACGCTGGTAGCTCTTTTCATGTTCTCCACACTGTGCCACCAGTGGGGATCCTCCACCTTCTTCCCTTGCTCGGTCATGGTGAGCGAGGCAATGTCTTTGCTCACATCCACAAACTTGGCGGAGCCTCCGGCGGCCTCCTCCAGCTTCGAGAGATAACCCTCCATCCCCTTGCCTGTCAGGAGTACGAGATTCGCGTCAGCGACTTTTTTCACATCACTAGGCGTCGGTTCGAACTCATGGGGATCGATACCGGCTTTAATGATGCCTTCCACCGTGACATGGTTGCCCCCGATCTGCCTTGCCAAATCGGTTGTGACCGTGGAGAGGGAGGCCACATTGAGATCAGCGCGCACTACGGGAAGTCCCAAGCAAAGGAGTAAAAACGATGAAAATGCGGCCTTGAGGATTTCAAAGTGAAGAGGGCGCGCGAAAGCAAACATGACTTGATGGAAGAATAACTTTGATTACGATGAACCGACTTTCTTCAATATAAAAACGTTTTTTAAATGGCTAGCACCCAATCCTTTCAACGATTTCAGCATCGGGGCGTATGAGACGTGTTTTTTATATCGTTGGGTTGTGCATGTTATTCGAAGCATGGCCATGCCTTCATGCAGATCCGCTCACGATTCCAGACTCCTTTAATCTGCTGAGCCAACCGCGCATTGCGGGAGAGTTTCTGGGATACAGGCCAAAAGCTGAGACCAACGGAGTCGTTCTCACCTTGCAGTCGATCTCCGATATGCTCGGTAATACGACAGGTGGAGCATCTCAAGGCGGCACCTATTCCGGACTCTTGAATCTTGGTCTTGCCGTCGATCTTCAAAAGGCGGTCGGTTGGGAGGGGGCTTCCTTTAAGAACAGCTGGATCTGGCTCTACGGAAACGATGTCTCCCAAAAGTATATCCATAATGCGTTAACGGCGAGTAGTGTCGCTGGATACCCTGCATTCCGCTGCTCCGAACTCTGGTTTCAGCAGAATTTTCTTACCGATGCCGTTTCGCTCCGTGGAGGTTTAATCGGAGTGGACACCGAATTCATGGTGTGCGACACGGGTAACCTTTTCGTGAACAGTGCCTTTAGTCTCCTTCCCATTTTTGTCTTGAACGTACCTAATGGGGGGGCTGTTTTCCCAATGGCGACGCCGGGCCTTCGTTTAGCCCTTCAACCCTGTTCCTGGTTGACGCTCCGAACGGCGTTCACTCAGGGCAATCCCTTCGAACAGCAGAATAACCTTCATAACTTTAACTGGAATTTTGGAAAGTCTGGCGGACTGCTCAATATCAATGAGGCTGCGGCAATTTGGAACAAGGATCCTGGATCTAAGGGACTCCCTGGCACAGCAAAGGTCGGTTGTTGGTTCCAGACGGGGGAGGGCCCACAAGGGGAAGTGAACTTTTCTTACGGATCACCTACGGCTGTCGCCTATAGCAGTGGATTCTACGGAATCATTGATCAGCAACTATATGCTCCTGTTACAAAAGGATTGGAACCATCTTCCGGTAAGAATCCTGTAGCTGGGAAAGATACCCAAACTGGAAGTAATGCTTCGGGGAAGGGGCTTTCTTCCTTTGTCCAGATGGGCTTTGACCCCCAGCAGGTCTGTGTGAGCTCCTTCTATGCTGATGTGGGTTTTGCCTACACTGGGCTTATCCCCTCTCGTGATGCCGATAAACTCGGACTTTCTTTTGGGTACGCTCAGATGAGTAATTATTTGCAAAATAAGGTGTCTGAATCCGGGCTTTGCGGCGCCTCCTTTGAGTCAGTTGCTGAACTGACCTACTCGATCCGCTTGGCACCCGCAATCGCACTCCAGCCCGACCTGCAGTACATCCTGCATCCGGGAGGAACCCAGCAGTACGGAAATGCACTTGTTGTTGGAGTCCGAGCTGTGGTGGATTTCTAGGATTTTGGGGCCTATCCTCCAAGGATGGAACTTCAGGAGGTTATGAAAGGAAGCGATCGCGATGCCGTGGTGGTCCGTGAATTCTTCAACGGATGGTCACTTTACCGTCGGATCGTCGATAACGATTATCTTTATCATCGCTCGGTTCGGGAGTTTTTTTCCCGATGGTTGGATGCTTTCGGGAGGCCCTTCTCATTTTTGGATCTTGGCTGCGGCGACGCCGATTTCAGCTCTGGGATCTTAAGGGGAAGGCCTCTGCAATCTTATACTGGGATAGATCTTTCCCCTGTGGCACTTGACCTTGCGCGTCAGAACACTGCATTGCTCGGAGTGCCATGTAATCTGATTGCGGGTGATTTCATGACGAGTCTTGGAGGTCTTGTTGGTACATATGACATTATTTACATCGGACTCTCTCTCCATCATCTCCAGCGAAGGGAAAAAGAGTTCTTCTTTGGGGAATTACGCGGCAAGTTGGCGCCGGGAGGGGTATTGCTCATTTTTGATCCTGTGCTGACCCCTGGTGAATCGCGTGAATCCTACATGGGGAGGTGGGTGGATCATGCCCAGTGGGCTTGGAGGGCGCTCACGGTGGAAGAGATTTCGGGGGCTGTGGAGCATGTCACCACCTCGGATTATCCCGAGGAGATCGCAACCCTCAACCACATGGCCATCGGCGCTAGTTTCAAGCCCGCTGAGATACTCTTCACCGACCGAACCGACTTTTATGCCCTGATGGCATTTGACGGAGTTTAAAAAAATCCCACCGGAGTTGACGGGGCTCGAACCCGCAACCCCCGCCGTGACAGGGCGGTGCTCTGACCAATTGAGCTACAACTCCAGGGATCTCTCGGTAAATTACCGAGGGGGTGGTAATCATCCATGCAATAGAGTTTCGGGCAATCTTTTTTGTGACTTTCTTGCGGTTGCCGGGCATTATATTCACTCCGAAACTATGGCTTATCCATCCTACGCTGCATTCCTGAAGGCGCTTGAAGATGCGGGGGAACTACGTCGCATCACGGAACCCGTGGCCACGGAGCTCCAGATTACGGAGTTGGCCGACCGAGAGATGAAGTCACCCCGAGGTGGCAAGGCGCTTCTCTTTGAGAAGCCTACGATCAACGGTAAGTTATCAGGGTTTCCTTTGGCGATCAACGCACTGGGATCCAAGCGCCGGATGGCGATGGCTCTGGGGCTCGGTTCTGTGGACGAACTTGCCGCACAGCTTGAGTTCCTGATGAAGGCTAAGCCTCCTAAGAGCTTCAAGGATGCCCTAAAACTTCTGCGTAATGGGATCGATTTGATTCATGCGCGTCCACGCAGTGTGAAGAGCGCTCCATGCCAGGAGGTCGTTAATAAAATGGGGGAGGGGGAAACTTTCTCTCTCGATCAGTTACCGATCCTGAAGTGCTGGCCGCAGGACGGGGGCCGATTCATTACTCTACCGACGGTTTATACCAAGGATCCCGATACCGGTGAGCGGAATGTTGGGATGTACCGCATCCAAATTTACGATGGCAAGACAACCGGCATGCACTGGCAGGTTCACAAGGTCGGCGCCCGCCACGGGAAGCGCTACTATGAACGTGGAGAGCAGATGCCTGTCGCCATCTGCCTTGGTGGAGATCCTGCATTCACACTAGCCGCCACGGCTCCGTTACCCGATGGTATCGACGAGATCCTCTTTGCGGGGTTCGCCCGCAAGAAATCGGTCGATCTGGTCAAGTGCGTGACTCAACCGCTGGAGGTCCCAGCTGAGAGTGATTTCGTGATCGAGGGATATGTCCAGCCGGGTGAAGCCAGGGCTGAAGGACCTTTCGGAGATCACACGGGATTCTACACTCCTGTGGATGACTACCCCGTCTTCCACGTGACGGCGATCACGCATCGCAAGGAGGCAATCTACCCTTGCACGATTGTCGGCATCCCTCCGATGGAAGACTTCTACATGGGGGAGGCAAGCGTCCGGATCTTCCTTCCGATTTTCAAGATGAACTTCCCCGAGATTGTCGACATGGCGCTACCGGCCGAGGGGACTTTCCACAACCTTGTCTTCGTATCTATCAAAAAACAGTACCCATGGCAGGCCTTCAAGGTGATGCATGGGCTCTGGGGCATGGGGCAGATGATGTTCGCGAAATATATCGTCGTGGTGGACGAAGATTGCGACGTGCAGAACACTTCCGAGGTCCTCTTCCGATGGATGGCCAATACGGACCCCCAGCGTGACAGCATCCTCACGAAAAATCCGCTGGATAGTCTCGATCATGCACCGACCGTGCCAAACATGGGAGGACACATGGGGTTCGATGCAACCAAGAAGATCCCCGGTGAGGGCTACACGCGAGGCTGGCCCGATCTTGTGACCATGGATCCAGCCGTTAAGGCCTGGGCGAACGGGTTTCGGGGATAGGTTATGGGGAATGGGTGATTGGGAGAAAGCAGTCGCGCGTCCCCCTTTTATTCCTGAGTTCCTGATTAAAATCTGCAGTTTCAGTTTCTAGCCGTCATGATCTGCAGAAAAATGAGCATCTTTTTTATCGAGTTCACCTTATAACGTTTCGACATGACGTCATACCGATCATGGTGCATCTGCAACAATATATCGCGGTAGATGGCGCTCATGAGCCGAGCTGGACGCATCAGGCGCTTTTGATTGGCTGACATTTCCGACCAAGCGAGCTCAGCCTTCGCGAAGATTGAGTCTGCCCGCTCAGCCTGATGATTAAGCAGGTGGGTCATTTGGGGTGTGTGATGGGATTCAAAAATATCGGCCTCGGAGACTCCGAAGCGCCCCAGATCCTCAAGGGGTAGATAGATGCGCCCCATGGCGGCATCCTCAGCAACATCCCTCAGGATGTTGGTGAGTTGGAGTGCCACTCCGAGCGCCTCGGCATACCGTTGTACTTCTTTACCCCGCGCTCCGAAGATTGATGCGCTCACGAGGCCCACGGTTGAGGCGACTCTTCGGCAGTAAATTTCAAGATCAGCAAATGTCTTATAGCGGGCATGATCTGTATCCATGAGCATTCCATGAACAATATCCGCAAGGAGGTTTTGATCCAGGTTGTGTCTCCGGATCATGGTTTGGAAATCTATTGGAAGGCCCTCCCCAGACTTGATCGCCAGCAACCATGCTTCCAAAATTCTACGTTTTTCAGAGGTGCCAAGAGAGTGAGTGTCCGCAATATCATCTAGAAGTCGGCACCATTCACCCAAGAGAAGGGCATCCGAACGTCGTTCCGGTTTGAGGAGAAGCAGCGCTGGAATAAGATTGGAATGGTGATGTTTCACGGATCCTCTTAATTCCAGCGGGATGCAGCGTTGTACCTCTGGACTGTTCATGGCATTTAGAGGAATAATACATCAGCCTGCCCTTGTGAACGCTGGTTTATCCGTTCCCAGAGCCCTATCTCCTCATGACGCTTCCCAACCAGATCACAATTGCACGGATCCTCATGATCCCGATCTTTGTGGTGCTTGCCATTTATTATGGGAAGACAGCCGTGACGGGGCACCCGAACGAATCACTCCGGATGGCAACGATCGGAGTGTTTCTGCTTGCAGCTCTGAGTGACGGTATTGATGGCTGGCTGGCCCGTCGCTTTCATCTCAAATCACGACTCGGTGCTGTCCTGGATCCATTGGCGGATAAGGGACTCATGCTCACTGCGATCATCACCTTAAGCGTCACCAAATGGCCCTACGAACTTCCCGTCTGGTACCCCGTGCTGGTGATTTCCCGCGACATCATCATCCTGACCGGGTGCGGGGTTCTTCGACTCCTAAATGATCATCTTGAGGTGCGTCCCTCTCTGTTGGGAAAGACATCGACCTTCCTCCAGATGCTGACAGTGGCTGTCGTGATGCTGCAGTGGAGTCATTGCGATCCGGTGGTTTGGGCCTCCGGTGCAGCCACTCTTCTGAGTGGAATCGGTTATGCCGCCGCGGGGATGCACCAACTCCAGGATGGCGGTCATACCGTTCCCGTGGCACGATCCGAACCTCCTCCTCCGTGAGAGGGGAATACCATCAACTAATTTCATGAGACGCGTTGCCATTGTCGGTCGCCCCAATGTGGGCAAGTCATCCCTTTTCAACAGGCTGATGGGACGCCGTGTCGCCATTGTCCATGACCAGCCCGGGGTCACGCGCGATCGCCTTGCCGGAATCTGTAAAACCGGGCCCGTACCCTTTGAGATCATCGACACGGGCGGGATCGGTGATGCACCTGATCCTGATTTTGCGGAAGCCACGCATGTGGCTGCTCAAGCGGCTATTGCAAGTGCAGATCTTCTTCTCTTTGTGGTTGATGGCCGGGCCGGGCTTACGCCTCTGGACCGTGAACTGGCGCACATGCTTCGCACCGGGGGGCGCCCCTTGATTCTCATCGTCAACAAGATCGATCAGGAGATGCATGAATCGATGTCGGCCGATTTCTTTGAACTCGGCTTGCCCGAGATCATGACTGTCAGCGCTGCCCACGGACGAGGCACTCATGATCTGCTTGCCAGGATTGGGGAGATGTTGGGAGGAAGCATAGTGACTGAGATTTCCGAAGAGTTGTCGGCTCCTCGTCTAGCGATTGTCGGGCGTCCCAATGTGGGCAAGTCATCCCTTCTAAACCGACTGCTGGGGGAGGAGCGAAGCATCGTTAGTAACATCTCGGGAACCACGCGTGATGCTCTGGATGTCAAATGTGAGCTTGCAGGAGAGCCTTATGTGCTGGTCGATACAGCCGGACTGCGCCACCGCTCCCGTCCCGATACCTCGGTTGAGATTTTCAGCGCCATGCGTTCCGAGGAGGCGATCCGCCGCGCCGATGCCGGCCTCCTCGTCATCGATGCAGAGAGCGGAGTCACCACCCAGGACAAAAGGATTGCGGGAATGCTTCAGGAATCGCAGAAAGCCTGCATTATCCTGCTGAACAAATGGGATCTTGTCCGTAAGGAGGATGGTGGGCGTGCCTCCCAAGGGGAGCAGGCTGATGTGATTCGCAAAGATCTCTTCTTTCTCGATTATGCTCCAGTGGTCTGCATCTCGGCTAAGACCGGTCAGGGGTTCAGTCGGATTTTCACTGCCCTCCAGAGTGTGCGCAAGGAGAGTGAAACCCGGATAGCCACCGGAGAACTCAATCGCTTTTTTAAAGATGTCTTCGAGCAGCATCCTCCGCCAAACAAAGCCGGCAAGCGCTTCAAGCTTCTATATGCCACGCAGGTTGTGCCCGAGCTGATCAGGCCCTTCCATCCACCCGAGTTTCTGCTCTTTGTCAACGACCCGGATCTCATTCCCGATGCTTACCGCGAGTACCTCTTCAATCAGTTTCGTGAACGCTGGCCCTATCCGGGGCTACCGATCCGCTTGCGAATGAAGGGGCGGGAGAGTCGGGAGATACAGGATCGTAAGAAAGAGAGCCGCGCGGCTACTGATACGGCGCTCCTTGTCCATGTTGGAAAGGATGTGTCGGAGGAAGATGCGGTGGTGAAAAAAACACCGAAGCGTCTTGTCGCAAAACCAGTACCTCGACGTCGAGCCCCCTCCCACAAACCCCAGAAGAGGCTTGGAGGTAAAAAAACCGCGGCCCCCCGTAAAGGAAGAGCTCCCAGGCGTTGACACTGAGAGGCTCTGCAGATATCCCCGACCATTATGGAAACATTTCCCAAGCTGGCCCAACCATTACCAGCTTATGTAAACTTTGAAAACGGCCTTGGCCGATGGCTTCTGGTGGTCGTGCCAGTGGTTCTGATAGGCCATCTTCTTGGAGCCTTCGCCCTTATAGCGATCCTAATTTCCTCCAACTTTAATATCCTCGGCTGGTTGGAGTAATAGGTGTGGTTGATAGGAACTGGGGAGTTGGAGATCTTGTTTTCTTTCTTTTCCCCTATAACCAAAAACCGATTGATTTCACCGCCCCATCACCCGTGGGGATGGGCTACGGCTCCGGATGCTCAACAGGCTTCGGATGTGATCCGATCTGACTATGGTTGATGTAGGCGTGGCCGCTTAGGTGAGCCAGTGCCGCACAGAGGCACCCTCCTGCGATAATGATCGTACCTGCCACATAGACCCAGAGCAGAAGAAACATCATGCTCCCCATTGCGCCATAGATAGCGCTATAATTAACAAGTTTGGGGACGATGTTCACGAAGCAAGCCTGACCTACTTGCAGAAGCACGGCGACAAGCATGGCTGGAATCCAGATTTGCTTGAATCGGATCTTGTGACGCGGCGCCAACATGAAGAGCATAGCGAAGCAATAAAAGAGCACCAGAGTTCCTCCGATGTAGCGGCTCAGATCGACTAGGGCCAAGAGGCGATCCACATTGAGCATCGGTAAATGATCGTTGATAACCGCTTCGAGGGAGTGAAGCAGACGTGCCACCGCTTGAAGCAGGGCGGGAACAATGGTTCCGATGAGGAGCGCGCCGGACATGGCGAGGATCATAAGGAGATTCTTCACGGGCATCTGCCACCAGAGTAGGCGTCGCGTCCCCCAAGCATAGTTGATTGAGAGTACGAGTGAATGGAAGAAGCGTAGAGAGGCCCAAATCAGAATCAACAGCGAGACGATGCTAACGCTGCCTCGCGCCTTCTCCAAACCACTCACCATGCTCCAGAGTAGTTCCTGCTGGTCTGCGCCAAGGGGGACGAAGCGATGGATCGTGGTAAGCGCCGTATCGCCGGGGAAAAAATAGGAGCCGATAGTCAGCAGGAGGGCGACGAGTGGTACTAGTGAGAAGAGTGCATAGTAGGCAAAGGCCGCAGCGTTTTCCCCGCCTGCGATACGACTGTAGATGGCCATTGTCTCCCGCAGGAGACGCCAGAGATAGAAGATGCCATGCCGTGTTGAATGGGCATGAGGATAGGAATCGGGGAGTGACTGGGAATTGAAATGAAAGAGGTGCTTCAAAAACATGCCGTTTGCCTTGGTTTAGAGAGTCCTTCGTCTTTTCGGCAATAGGATACCGACTGACTCACGGACTCAATCGGTCGATCGTCCATCCATCCGCATTCCTCGAATAGCTGAAGCGGTCGTGGAGGCGGTTGGGTCGACCCTGCCAGAACTCGATCCTGAATGGCGCAACAAGATATCCGCTCCAGAACTCGGGGGTCGGCACTTCTTCTCCTTCGAAGCGGTGTTCGCATTCCAAGGCCTGCCGCTCAAGGGTGGCACGGTCGGCAACGATTTCACTCTGGCGTGAAGCCCAGGCTCCGATGCGACTTCCATGGGGACGGCTTGCGAAATAGGCATCGGTTTCGGCGCGGGGGACCTGAGAGACCTTCCCGTTGATCTGGATCTGACGCTCCAGAGCCTCCCAATAAAAAAGCAGTGCCGCGTCATTGTTTTGAGCAAGTTGGGATGCTTTCCTGCTTCCTGTGTTGGTGAAGAAGCGAAACCCCCTTTCATCATACCCCTTGAGTAGGACCATTCTCGAGGTTACGCCACCCTCGGGGGATGAAGTTGAGAGGGCCATGGCCGTCGATTCCATGATGGCTGGACAAGCCTCTGCCTCATCTAACCAGCTATGGAATTGGGTGAAGGGATCGGGGGGGAGGTCGGCCCTCCGCAGGGAGGCGTGCCGATAATCCCTCCTGAAAGAGGCCACATCAAGCAGGTCGGGTCTCTCTTCCTTGTTCATGGGTCCGATCATGCAACAAGCATCGTCCCCAAGGCACCCTTAAAATTGACCGCAAATTGCTTTTGACAGAAGAACTTTCAGGAAGCATTCTTTCAATCCGCTTTTTCTCGGAAAGCATCGTTGCGCCGCCGCCAGATGATCTGGCTCGTGCTGTGGTCGGTGACTTCTTAAAGAAGTTGCGGAACGGCCTGAGGCAACCCCAAAGGCCTCTGTTCTTTTCATAATTTGACCGGTCTCAGGACCGGACAGGCCCATGTAGCTCAGTTGGTAGAGCACGTCCTTGGTAAGGACGAGGTCACCGGTTCAATCCCGGTCATGGGCTCCAGAAGAACGAATCACCAAAAACAAAAAAACAACCAGCACAACCCACCCATATGGCTAAAGAAGCATTCAAACGCGAAAAAGACCACGTGAACATCGGAACGATCGGACACGTGGATCACGGCAAGACAACCCTCACCGCTGCCATCACGACCGTGCTGGCAAAAACTGGCAAGGCTCAGGCCCGTGCCTACGACCAGATCGATGCGGCTCCAGAGGAAAAGGCCCGAGGCATCACAATTTCCACCGCCCACGTCGAGTACGAGAGCGACAACCGTCACTACGCGCACGTCGACTGCCCTGGACACGCCGATTACGTGAAGAACATGATCACCGGTGCCGCCCAGATGGACGGAGCCATCCTTGTTGTCAGCGCTGCAGACGGCCCGATGCCCCAGACCCGTGAGCACATCCTGCTTGCCCGTCAGGTCGGCGTGCCTTCCATCGTTGTCTTCATGAACAAAGTTGACCTCGTTGACGATCCGGAGCTCCTCGACCTCGTCGAGATGGAAGTTCGTGATCTTCTCACCAGTTACGACTTCCCCGGTGACGAGATTCCCATCGTCAAAGGAAGCGCCAAGAAGGCACTCGAAGGCGATCCTGAGCAGGAGAAGCAAATCCTCGCTCTTATTGAGGCCGTCGACAGCTATATCCCGATGCCCGAGCGTCCGAAGGATCAGCCTTTCCTCCTCCCCGTTGAGGACGTTTTCAATATCGAAGGTCGCGGCACTGTTGCTACCGGTCGTGTCGAGCGAGGTATCCTTAAGAAGGGTGAGGAAGTCGAGATCGTCGGTCTTCGTGACACCCAGAAGACCACCGTCACCGACATCGAGATGTTCCGTAAGCTCCTCGACACTGCAGAGGCAGGCGACAACGTCGGCATCCTGCTCCGTGGCGTAAAGAAAGAGGATATCGAGCGTGGCCAAGTCATCGCCAAGGTCGGCTCCATCAAGCCTCACAAGAAGTTCAAGGCTGAGATCTACGTGCTCAGCAAGGAAGAGGGAGGCCGTCACACCCCGTTCTTCACGAACTATCGTCCGCAGTTCTACTTCCGTACCACCGACGTCACTGGCTCAGTCAAGCTGCCCGAGGGTGTGGAAATGGTCATGCCAGGAGACAACGTTGCCATCGAGGTCGAGCTTGGAAGTCCGATCGCCATGGAGAAGACGATCCGCTTCGCTATCCGCGAGGGTGGACGCACCGTCGGTGCGGGTCGTGTCTCGGAGATCCTCGACTAACAAAATCCCAAGCCTAGGCCAGTAGCTCAATTGGTAGAGTAGCGGTCTCCAAAACCGTTTGTTGGGGGTTCGAGTCCCTCCTGGCCTGCTCTGCATCCTTCGCTTTTCCGTTATATGTCCAATAAGATCACAACCTACATCAGAGAGGTGCGTGCGGAACTCGCGAAGGTGCAGTGGCCGTGGGACGATAGTGAGCGTGGCTTTAAGCGCTATAAGGAACTCTGGGATTCCACACTTGTCGTTATCATTGCCATGTTATTGGTCGGTGGTTATATTTCATTTTTTGATTTCGTCACCATCAACGTGGTCGGCTACCTGACCCATCCCTAGTTTTTTACTAATCCCAGCCTTTTTTTATCATGCCTCTCGCACCCAAAGAACAGTGGTTCGTTGTTCATGTCCTCTCAGGACAGGAACAGAAAATCCACGATAATATCGTCAAGCGCATCAAGACCGAAGAACTTGGCGATCAGGTTTTTGAAGTGCTTATCCCTACCGAGCGGGTTCAGGAGATCAAGCGTGGAAAGAAAACCGAAACGACCCGTAAATTCTTTCCCGGTTACCTGATCGTAAACATGCATCTTCTCGATGAAAAAAACGAACTGATCGAGAAGACTTGGTACTTCATCAAGGATACGACAGGCGTCATCGGATTCGCCGGAACCAAGGACAAGCCTATACCGATGCGTAAGAAAGAAGTAGACGGAATGCTTGCGCAACTGAAAGAGCGTGAGGATACGGTTACTTCCAAGATTAGCTATGAGGTTGGTGACAAAGTGAAGGTGGCTGATGGTCCCTTCCAGAACCAGCAGGGTATTGTTGAAGAGGTTGATCCGATCCGGGGCAAGTTACGTGTCTCGGTTAGCATCTTCGGACGAGACACACCTGTAGAGTTGGAATACTGGCAGGTCGAAAAAGCCTAATCCGTCAGCCTTACGGGGCTTTAAGCCCGCCAAGGTTGATCTTTAGGTGACGAGGTGTTCAGTTTGTTCAGTGCATATGCCAGATGCACTGCTGGACCTGCGAATAACAAGTCTAGGACTTTTAGCACCATACTCAAAAGTGCGACCCTTGAGGCGATTATTTCAAGAGAGCCAAGACAATGGCTCCCAAGAGGAGTAGAGCCCCGCCCAGTCTGGCAATCCAGAACTCACGCGCATTTCCCTCTCCTTTCCATGCGTCGATGGCAACGGACCAGATTGTCCGAGTCGCATAGAGGATGTTGATGAGAGTGGCTTGTCCGAAAAGCCCGATCAACATAATGACTAAAGGTGCCTGAAATCCGATGACCGCACCTCCCCTCAAGAGGCGTTTTTTTGCGATTTCGGGAGCAGGTGGCGTGGATCCGAGCAGGGGTGTCATCGCTGCCAGGACAACGAACATTACTGGCTGGAAGAAGGCAACTCCAGAAGTTCGGGCGTAACCCTGGGTCAAGACATCTACCAGAGCGAAGAGAACACTAGCTCCCATGGCCCATCCGACTGCTGAGCGTCGATGGTTCTTGTTATGATCTGGGCCAACCTGCAGAAGAGCTAGAGCAACTACTGTGAAAGTGGCTGCTGTCAAGAGATGCCACCCAACTGGATTGTGAAGGAGTAGGATTGAGAAGAGGGCGACAAGAACAGTCTTCGTGCCGAGTAGGGGGGCACTGATAGAGAGGTCGGCCTTTGCGAGTGCCTTTACGGTACAAATACGTCCGATGAAGAGAGCAACTCCCGCGGTCACTGCAGCAAGTGTTGCTGCCCAGTTTGGTTGGAAGTGGAACTGCTTTGGGAAGAAAAAGGGAAGCAAAGCCAGTGGTAACGACCAAGCTGCCATCGCGTAATTAGAGAAGATATTAACCCTCTTGCTGGTTGCACCCTGGTGAATGGATCCTTTCAGTTCCAAATATCCAACCGCGTAGAGTAGTGAGGCCCCTAGGGCCCCGAATGCGATGATCATGATGATGATGTTCTAGTGTCTAGACTTTGGGACTTTGGGACTTTGGATTGCCAAGCCAACTTAGAAAGGTTCTTTCAAGACCTTTCAACCCTGCTGATTTCTATCTGCAGCGACGAGGCGCTGATAGAGGGGCTGTAATCCCTCAGGAATAACGCGTGTCCCCGCCAAGATCGGCATGAAGTTCTGGTCCCCTGTCCATCGCGGAACAATATGAAGGTGAAGATGTTCTTTGAAGCCGGCTCCGCCTGCGCTTCCTAAATTGAATCCAATATTGAATCCCTCTGCTTTCGTGACTTCGCGCAGAAGCCGTTGGGCATGTATCGAGAGACGCCAGAGATCAAGGACCTCCGCGTCGGCAAGATCCTCCATCTGAGCCGTTCGGCGGTAGGGGACAACCATGAGGTGGCCTGAGGCATAGGGATACTTGTTAAGGATCAGAAAGGCATTCTGGCGACGCGTTACGACCAGGTGCGCGGCATCGTCACTCGTGGATGCTGCTTCGGCCAGAAAGTCCTCTCCTGTGGAACGTTCCCGATTGAAATACTCGACTCTCCAGGGAGCCCAAAGGGACTCGAGCTGTTCTTTGGGGAAATCCATAAGGTAATCAATGAGCCTTTAAGGGGGATTTTTCCAGACATTCAAGCACTGCTTCCGCCGATCTTTGGGAGGGTGAAGGAGAATTTGATTCCTCCGCTCCACCAAGAAGGGCGATGGTCTCAGCGAGGTCAGCCGAGAGGCGGTTGCGTGCTTCATCGCTGTTGAGGAGGCGGAGTGACTCGTCAGCAAGTGCGGCAGGGGTGGCATTATGTTGGATGAACTCACGGATCACAGGTCTTCCGGCAAGAATGTTCACGATTCCCAAGTAGGGGACCCGAATTACCCGGATACCGACTTCGTAGGTGAGGGTGGCTACCTTGTAGACCAGTGCATGGGGAAGCCCGAGGCAGGCTGCTTCGAGAGTGGCTGTTCCCGAGCAGACCAAACCGACAGTCGCCCTTTGCATCAAGTCGCGCGCGGCTCCTGTGGTGATAGCGATCTCGAGACCGGCTTCATTGGCCTGGCCGACCATGCGGGATGCATGGGCTACTGTAGCTGCGGCAGCCTCGAAGCGTATCTCGGGCCTTGAGCGATGAACAAGACGTGCGGCATCGAGCATCACGGGAAAGATCTTACGCACCTCTCGCTCGCGACTCCCCGGGAAAAGGCCGAGCAAGGCGCAGTCTCGATCTTCCGCAGGTACTGCGTGTAGCTCAGCGGCCATGGGATGGCCTGCAAAAACGGTCCGTAGCCCAGACGGCTCATAGAGTTTCTTTTCAAAAGGGAAGATGCAGATCATGAGATCGAGTGCGAGTGCCATTTCGGGAATGCGTCTGCGATTCCATGCCCAGACCTGAGGGCTGATGTAGTAGATGATCTTCGTCGGGATACCTTTACTTCGTATGGCTTTGGCAAGACGAAGGTTGAACCCCGGATAATCAACAAGAATTACGGCTTCGGGAGGGGTTTCGGAAAGCTCATCCAGAAGGGTAGAGAACTTGCGTCGGAAATACCCGTAATGCCGGAGCACATCCCAGAGGCCTAGCACTCCGGCTTCGGCAATCCAGTTATCAAGATGTCCCCCCGACGCGAGGGCTTCCTGTTCCATTTTTGGGCCCCCTTTCCCGGAAAATCTGATCTGCGGATCCAAAGCCCTTAGGGCTCTCATCAGAGCTACTCCGTGGGCGTCACCGCTTGCCTCACCCGCAATAATGGCCAGATGCCTTCCTTCTCGAATCATGAAAGGAGTTGCGGTGGCTTTTTACGAGGGTCGGCCTCTTCGATCTGTCTAGTGATCCTGATCGCCAAGTCAAGTGCCGCTGCTGCTTCCCGACCTGTGACACGGGGGACGAGTCCCTCACGTGCGCAGGTGACAAAAGAGGAAAGCTCCCGCTGGAGAGGCTCTCCCTTAACGACTTTCACCCGCTCCCTTTTGATTGCCCCCTTGTTGAGACGCAGGATGTAGCCGCTCTGCTTTTGGTAGTTGAGAGAGAGGTAGGCATCCTCCTGAAAAATACGGATTTTACGGACCTTGTCGCGGCTGATGCGGCTGGCAGTGAGGTTGGCCACGCAGCCATTCTCAAAACGGATGCGCACATTGGCGATGTCCTCTCCCTTGCTCAGTACCGCGATGCCGACGGCATCTAAGCTCACAACGGGTGAGCGGACGAGATGAAGCAGAATCTCAAGGTCATGGATCATCACGTCCAGAACGACGCCGATGTCCATACTGCGGTTTGGGTAGGGGGAGAGGCGCGTGACCTCGAGAAAGCGAGGATTGGCTAGCTGCTGTTCAAGTGCCTCCAAGCCCGGATTGAAGCGTTCGATATGGCCCACCTGAAGAATGCAGTTATTGGCAGCAGCCGTTGTGGCTAGGTCGAGGGCCTGCGCTGTGTTCGTGGCGATCGGTTTCTCGATCAGCAGGTGTTTTCCCTTTTTTAGGAGGAATGTTCCGACCTCATGATGAGATTCCGTGGGAGTTGCGACCGAGGCAACATCAACAAGGGAGGCAAACTCCTCAAGGGATGTGCACGGTTTGCCACCGTACTTTGCGGCAACCCGCTCGGCATTGGATTTATTGGCATCATGGATGGCCACAAGTTCGCAATCGGCAAGCTCGCTATAGATGCGGGCATGATTGATGCCGATGCTTCCCGGACCAACGACGCCGGCGCGGATAATTTTCATGATGATGGTGTTCCCCAGAGGGTGATGTGGTGTTGGGTGGCTAGTTCAAAGAGCCGGTTGCTCTCAAGAAGAAGGGTGCGTCCAGCTTCCATTGCGATCGTGGTGACCCCTGCGGAAGCAGCGGTTTCAAGGGTCTTGGGACCGATTACGGGAACGTCAAAGCGCATATCTTGGCGCGGTTTCGAGACCTTGACCACGACGGCTTCCCCGCTTCCAAGTTCTCCGCCACGTCGGATGGTGGCATCAGTTCCGTCAAATCCCTCTACGGCCAGGACAGTCCCTTTTTTCACAGCCACGGTCTGGCCGATATCAAGGCGGCTTACTTCTTTTGCGATAACAAGACCGTAGGCGATATCATCGAGGATCCGGGTTTTCGGCTTTGGGCCGGCAATAAGGCCCTCGCAGGCAAGGTGCTCCTCCAAAAATGTCGTGGCGGGCAGCAGGGGGACGCCCGCCTTTTCCAACTCCCCTGCAACGGCACCGAAGAGTGTCTCTGCATTACGCTCACGCAATTTGGCCAGAAGAATCAGCGCATGAAAGTCAGGTCGGAGATCAAACAGGTTACCTGGGGCTATCTGACCGGCCATTAGGGAGGCAGTGGCGCCACTTTTTCTCGCGGCATCGATCAACCTTCCGAGTTGACCTACCTTCATCCAGTGGATTTCATCGACGAATCCTGCCAGAGCAGGGTCGGTTTCACCCTCAAAGGCGGCCACAATGATCCGTGAGACGCCCGCCTCCCTCGCCCCCAGGGTGGCAAGTCTTGGATAAAAGCCGTTGCCGGCGATCAGAAAGAGTGTCTTGGGATTCTGCACGGATAAAAAATTGACTCTTCAATGCTAGCTGTAACGCCTCGTTGCCGACAGCTAGAAAAGCACTTTTCGCCTCTTGGCATTGCATTCACAATTAAGTCCAACCTAAGCCAACACAAACCAATGAAATTCCCAATCCTTGTTTTTTTTCTCGGGATAACATTCTTGGGATCGGCCTTTGGAAAAACAGTTGATCTTACTGCTCAAAATGCGGGGAGAGATCTGATCATAAATCGTGGCGATTTTCTTACTGTTCATCTCCCCACCAATCCCTCTACCGGCTACTCTTGGAGTGTTGCTTTTTCAGTGTCTGGTATCCTCACGCCCGACCAATCCAGAGAGATTCAGTACCCTCCGCAAAAACAAGGGAAGATGCTTGTTGGAGCATTGGGAACCCAAGTTTGGTCATTCCAGGCCACCCGTTCTGGAAAAACAAAAATACTCTTTGTGTATGGCCGTCCATGGGAGAGAGGTGTGGCTCCAGCACGAAAGATTGCATGGCCTGTTAGCGTAAGGGAATGAAAAGGGTCATCCACTGGTTTCGCCGTGACTTCAGGATCACTGACAACACCGCACTAGCGGCGGCATCACTATCAGGGGAGGAACTCATTCCGATTTACATCATGAGCGACTGGAGGTCGCAGCACGGGTGGACTGGCGCGGCAAGGCAGGAGTTTCTGTGTGGGTCCCTGACGGCCTTGGCTAAGAATCTCGAAGCAATCGGCGGACGACTTATTATCCGTAAGGGAGATGCGGTCCGAGAACTCGAGATGCTGGCTGCAGAGACGGGAGCCTCTGCGATCTTCGCAAACCGCGATCCCGATCCATTCGGTCGCGCCGTGGAAGCCAGATTGGGAGCCATGGCTAAAGCCAAGGGAATCGAATTCTCCCTTCATAAGGATGCCTGTGTCCACGAGCGTGACGAAGTCAGGACCGGGCAGGGAACCGTCTTCCGTGTTTTTACCCCCTACTCCAAGGCCTGGTTCAACCTTCCGAAGCCATTGCCCGGTCCTTCGATCAAGAAGCTTGTAACGCCAGCCGGGATAGCTTCGCTACCGCTACCTCAGCTCTCCGACTGGGGATTGAGTTCGTTGCTCAGCACTCCGGAACCGGGCGAAAGGGCAGCGCGAGAGCGCCTGAAACAATTTGTTGCCGGGCCGATTTCCTCCTATGGGGAAAATCGTGACATTCCTTCCCTAGGGGGAACCTCACACCTCTCTCAGGACCTGCGGTTCGGACTCATCTCACCAAGACAGGTCTACGCAGCGGCCAAAAAGGTAGAGGCGGAGCTTCCTCCGGAGGGACGTAAAAATTCCATGAAATTTCTGGCGGAGATTGTCTGGAGAGAGTTCTACATGCAACTGCTCTGGCACTATCCCGAGGTCATGGATTTGGAGTTCAATCCAACTTGGCGCGGAATGAACTGGCCCGGCATTACGGCTGTTCCGGATGCTTTCGAGCGTTGGTGCGAGGGACGGACCGGCTTTCCAATCGTCGATGCGGCAATGCGTCAAATGGCCGCCACGGGTTGGATGCACAACAGAGCGCGGATGATCACAGCGATGTTCCTTACCAAAGATCTCCATCTTGACTGGCGACTTGGTGAGGCATTCTTCATGCGATCACTAACTGATGGTGAGATCGCTTCAAATAATGGTGGTTGGCAATGGAGTGCTGGCACGGGAGCGGATGCAGCTCCCTATTTTCGAATCCAAAATCCCTGGAGTCAGACCAAGCGGTATGACCCCGATGGGCTTTATATCCGCAAGTGGATCCCAGAACTTCGGAATGTCTCCAACGCCTCCCTTTTGGAGGCACCCGCCAATGGTCTACCCATCGCGTCAGGCTATCCAGCACCTATCCTAGATCACTCGGTGGAGAGGAACAGAACCATGCAGTACTTTTCCCAGCACAAAGCACAACAATCAGTGAAGGGCCTCAAGCCGTAATCTACTCATAAAAAAAGAGAAAACTATCTTGAGCAAGGTCTACTAGGTCAGTGAGTCGACCGATTAACCCAGTTAGTGCTTAGGCTTTTATGTTGCCAATTTCTTGGAAGCGACATCCAGACGGATCAGATTTTCCAAGTAATTGGAAAAAGAGCGATTTTCCTTAACGGCAGCTTCAACCGCAAGAGCCTTGATTTCAGGGTGTAGGCGAAACCCCGTGAGGATTTTAACAGCTGGCTTTTTATTAGGATGCGACTTCTTCATTCAGCTTGTTTAAGAGATTTTGGCCAGAACGTAAACAATAGGATGCTGTATAGTCATACGTATAATATTCATAAGTGTGAAAAAGAGAACAAAAGTTATACAATACACATCGCGTTGCTAGGGTTTTAGGACTTAAAGTCGTTACGAACTACGAGCCGGACTAAATGCTCCGCCGAGCAATCAAGTTAGATTGAGGAGATCTTACTTTTTTATACTACCGACAGGCATGAGGATACCTTTAGCTTCAACATCCTTACGGATAAGGTTTTCAATGTAGTTGGAAAGGGAGCGATTCTCCTGTATAGCAGCTTGTACGGCAAGTGCCTTCAAGTTCGGATCAAGACGAAACCCTGTTAAAATTTTTGTTACGCGCTTTTTCATTCCCTGAAATTAGTAAATTCGTTCTCAAAACGCAAACATCTGTTGTGTAAAACCTTGCAAAAAGAATGCAATAAACTACATCTAGTTAACAGTTGTAAGTACGATGCATATTCAAACACGGCTTGATCCCCCACTTTTTAACGCCCTTCGAGAAGCTGCAGATCAAAAGGGGGTGAGTCTCTCGGAATATTTGAGGAAGTTGGTTGAACAGGATTTGGAGTCTCGGAATGGAAAGCGCATCTCTGAGGAAAGGGATGGAAATCTGGACAGGGCAGACAATTAAGAGGCCTAAAAACTTTTCTTTCACTCTCCGTCTGCCCATCTCCAATTGCAATGGGCGACGGGCTCCTGTAGTGACAAAGAAGCCATGCATGTCCGACTCACCAAGGATTTCACATTTGAAGCAGCTCAGACACTTCCCCGAGTGCCTGTAGAACACAAATGCGGACGGATGCATGGTCACAGTTTCAAGGTGGAGATTTCCGTCGAGGGTGAGACCGATCCGCTCACGGGTTGGCTCTATGATCACTCCCGGATCAGTCGGGCAATGGACCCCCTCTTGGATCAACTTGATCACTCCTATCTCAATGATGTCCAGGGACTCGAAAATCCAACGATCGAAAATATGTGTGAATGGTTTTGGGAGAAGCTTGCTCCTTATCTTCCAGGATTAGCCGAGATCGTGATTCACGAGACCCCGACAGCGCGTTGCAGCTACCGAGGGAAGTAACTCGTCTCATTAGATGAGGTGTGTGAGGGTCCTATTGGTATTGGTCATCCTGACACTTATCGTCACTGGGTGTGACAGTCGCACTCTACCCACAGGAAGCACTTCTCCTGATACCGTTACGCTCAAACTTTCCCGGGGGGATTTTCCCGTTTTAGTTTATAATCCCAAGGGGAAACTGAAAGGAACGGTGGTGTTTGGATCTGGAGACGGAGGGTGGAAAATCTGGGAGGAGCGAGCTTGCCGATCTCTAGCTTTAGAGGGGTGGTGTGTGATCGGTTGGGACTGCCGGGAGTATGCCTCGGATCAGTTCCCGGCCTACGACGCCGTGATACTGGGTAAAGATCTTCAAACCATGGCCTCCGCGGGCATTGGTAGCCGGACACGAGGAAACTTTCTTATCTACGGTGGATACTCGACCGGTGCCGAACAGTCCGTTGCAGGAGTTGCCTGGATTCTTTCGCAACGGGTGGTGAGAGAGACCCTTCCAACCGGGTTGCTGCTCGTTGCTCCGGGACAGCGGGGGCGCTACGGAATCACTGATTCCGACCTGTTAGGAATAACGCCACAGGGAAGTGGCAGTTTTGCAATTGCTGATTTGGCGCTAAATCTTGGAGATCTCGCTGTGGTCCAGATCCACGGCACATTTGATCCTCTTGACTCCACGGAATGGCTTGGAAGTTCAAGTTCACACCATGGCCTTCATCGGGTTTTCGAAATCAATGGGGAGGGACACTTTTTCGGAGATGCCGATGCCAATCTGCAGGAAACCTTGTGCCAGGCCGTAAATTGGTTGGTTTCCCAGCCTGCTCCCATCAATCCAAAGACAAGATGAGCCAATCACGCACGCCTCTTGCCCGTCACGTACTTGCCTGGTTGCTCCTCCTTTCTGGTGCGGCCAACATCATCGAAGCCATCATTCCAAAGTCCCAATCTGTCGCCGATTGGATGGAGCAATGGGTGCCCCTGGAGGTCTCGCAGGGAAGCCGTCTGCTCATCCTGCTTTTCGGATTGATCCAGATCATGGTGAGCAGGGGAATCTTTCGAGGTAAGAAGACAGCATGGCTCGTGGCCTCTTCCGCCATGGGCATCACCGTCTTGCTTCATTTAGGGCGTGCGTGGGACTGGCAACATGCCTCTTGGTCTCTACTCCTTTTCACCATCCTGCTTTGGCGGCGGCGCGATTTCACAGCCGCATCAGACGCCGCTTCTTCCCGATGGGGCTTTCTCATTGGAGGTGGTGCAATGTTGGCGTTACTGGTCTACTCATACTCCACGGTCTGGCATTACGCTCCGCAGGCGCATCTGCGCCGTGATCCTACAGTGATTGCGCGTACCTCCGCTGGGTTGGTCTTGTTCCAGAATCTGGCTGCGGAGGTTCACGAATCAAGGCGTGCCCTGCGGGCTTTTCAGGGGGTGCAACTTGCATCCGCGATCGTGATGCTTGGGACGCTCTTCCTTCTCCTGCGGCCTGTACTGGGAAGGCGTCTTCGTATCGCCGCCGGTGAACTTGAACGGGTGGCCTCTCTCGTAGCGCTCCACGGTTGTGATCCGATGGATTGCTTTGCCCTGCTCCCGGACAAGCGATGGTTTTTCCACGGCGCAAAAGATGGTGCCGAGAGCGTTATTGCCTACGGACTCTGGAGAAACTATGCGGTGGCCCTTGCTGAACCAATCGGTCCCGATGAACAGAGGCAGGAGGCGATGAATGCCTTCCGGGAGTTTTGTGCCCAGCAGGACTGGCGTGCATCCTTCTATTGCTGTCATGAGAGGAACAGGAAGAATTGGGAGAGTTCGGGGTGGTTAGGATTTCATATCGCCGAGGATGCTCGCTTGCATCTCAATACCTTCGAACTCAAGGGGTCGGACTTTCAAGGCCTTCGGACGAGTCTTAACCATGCCCGCAAGGCGGGATGGACATTCCATTGGTACGAGGGTTCGCCGGTCGATCATGGCCTAGAGGCTCAGATGCGATTGCTTTCCGACGCTTGGCTTGATGCAAAGGGAGGAACCGAGATGGGTTTTGATCTCGGGGCATTCTCCCTAAAAGTGATAAGAATTCACAGGACCGGTTGTGTTCTTGATGCCGGTGGGCGTCTTTTGGCCTTTGCCACATGGCCCTCCTATGCCAAGGGGAGCGGACGATCGATTGATCTGATGCGCTCTGCTGAGGGGGCGCGCGGGGCGATGGATTTCCTGATCCTTGAAAGCATTACGCGTTTCAAGGCGGAGGGAATCGAGGAAGTCTCCCTGGGGAATGCGCCTTTGGCCCGCGTTGCATCCGAGGGGGAGAAAGTGCAGGGCGGGGAGAAGGTGGTGGATTATCTCTTTGAACACTTCAATCAGGTCTACGGATACAAACCTCTCTTCGAGTTCAAGCGGAAATATCATCCGGACTGGCAGGGTAGGGATCTGGTCTTTGAGAGACACGCTCACCTCCCTTCACTCTGTGCCGCCTTAATACGACTTCATGCTCCGAAAGGGCTTTTGCAAATGCTTCTCTCGTGATTTTTATACTCCTGTGATCCTCGATAACCTTACAGAAGCATCTTGCTATTATTGGGTGCACAACTCTTTACCAACGGCTTTCGCATGGCTTGGTTCTTACGATCCTGCCACGCCGGTCGGTCGTTATGAAATCGATGGATCGGGACTACTTGCCATCGTAAGCCGATACAGGACTGCTCCTGTGGCCGAAAAGAAGTGGGAGACTCACCGGCTGCACGGCGATATTCAGTTCATGGTTTCTGGATCGGAGTTGATCGGATACGCCCCGCGTGAATCACTGATAATCCGTACGCCCTATGACGATGGGAGAGATGCTGAATTCTACGAGCCACCAGTGGGTGTAGGTTCCAGTTTTACTTTGGGTGATGGATCCTTTGCGATTTTCCTTCCTCAAGACGGCCATCAACCGGGCATCATGCTGGGAACTCCAGCAGAGGTTCACAAGGTGGTGATCAAATTTCGACTTTGATCCGGCCCCTTCGATTCTAGGCGATAGAGAGGTGTGCGGGAGTATCTCCCAAGAGCGCATGGTGAGCTTCGCGCGAGGGGTTGGCCTTCTTGGGTTTTGATACCATTAAGTAGATGGAGGGAACCACAAACAGGGTGAAGAGCGTTCCGATCACCATTCCGGAGACTAGCACAATACCGATGCTGTTGCGGGCACCGGCCCCGGGACCGGTGGCGAGGATCAGAGGAGTGTGACCTACGACCGTTGCCGCTGTAGTCATCAGGATGGGGCGCAAGCGTGTTCCCGAAGCGGCTAGGATGGCGTGCCACTTGTCTAAGCCACCCTCCTGAAGGTTGTTGGCAAACTCAACGATCAGAATGCCATTCTTGGCAACGAGACCGACTAGGGTGATTAGACCGACTTGACTATAGATGTTGATCGTCGTGGCCCCAAGGAAGGTGAACATGAGAGCTCCTGAGAGCGCTAGTGGGACTGATCCAAAGAGAATGATAAAGGGGTCTCTGAAGCTCTCGAACTGAGCCGCGAGAACCAAGAAGATCAGGATGAATGAGACAATCATCGTGGCGACAAGGGTGTTCCCCTCATGGCGGAGTTGGCGAGATTCGCCTGAGTAGTCGATCACAAAGCCGGGAGGCAGGATCTCAGCAGCGCGCTTCTCGAGCACCTGAAGCGCCTGATCGACAGTGATACCGGGGGGGAGGATGCCCGATATCTTTGCCGAGTTGAGTTGCTGGAAGCGGTTGATCTGGCGGGGTTCGGTACTGGACTTGAGCGTGGCGAAGGTGGAGAGCTGGACTAGTGAATTGCCGGGCCCGCTGACATAAAGTTTGCCAAGCGCCTCTGGATCAAGCCGACTTTCCCGTTTGAGTTGTGGGATGACCTTATAACTACGTCCTTGGATGCTGAAACGGTTGACATAGTTTCCCCCCAGGAGAGTGCCAAGATCCGATCCTACTTTCTGCAGGTCGAGTCCCAGCGCGGCCACCTTGTTGCGGTCAAAGGTGATTTCAACTTGAGGCTGATCGTATTTGAGGTCGGTGTCTGCAAAGATGAAGATGCCGCTGGCAAAGGCGGCCTTCACCAAGCTGTTGGCAGCTTCCAAGAGTTGGATCGGTTCTACAGTAGAGGAGAACACGAACTCGACCGGGAAATTGCTTCCTCCGGGAAGTGCTGGTGGGGTCGTTGCGATGATCCTCAGGCCAGGAATTTCGGAGAACTTACCGCTCATGATCGTAGCAAGCAGATCACAACTCCGCTTTCTCTCGTTCCAAGGCTTGGTTCGTATGCCGCCGAAGCCGCTACTCGGGTAGGAGAATTGGAAGGTGTGGCCTGTTTCTGGTAGCGAGGCCATGGCATCGTAGACGAGATCGGCGTAGAGAACGGTCTGATCGATCGTGGAGAATGGGGAGGTCTGAACGATGCAGTACACAATACCCTGGTCCTCTTTGGGAGAGAGTTCCTTGGGAGACAAGAGGTAAAGAACCGGGAGAATAAGGATCCAGAGACCCGCCACGGAGATTACTGCCCAGCGGTGGCGCAACATTGATCCAAGTAGGGAGACATACCCGTTCTGGATTGTAGTGAAGCGGCGGTTCACCCACCCGGCATAACCTTTTTGATCGTCTCCGCGACGCAGAAGTCTAGAGGACATCATCGGCGAAAGTGTCAGCGCGACAATTCCGGAGATAATGACGGCTCCGGCCAGTGTGAAGGCAAATTCACGGAAAAGAGCACCCGTGAGTCCTCCTTGGAGGCCGATTGGTGTATAGACCGCTGCGAGGGTGATCGTCATGGCAATGATCGGACCAAGAAGTTCGCGACCGCTCGCGAGTGCTGCCTTCAACGGTGACATCCCCTCGTGGAGATGACGCTCCACATTTTCCACGACAACGATGGCGTCATCAACCACAAGGCCGACCGCGAGCACCACAGCCAGCAGGGTGAGGAGGTTGATCGTGAACCCGAGGATCGCCATGATGAAAGCCGCACCGATCAGGGAGATCGGGATGGCGATCACCGGGATGAGGACTGAGCGCACGGAACCGAGGAAAAGGAAGATCACCAGCACCACGATTCCAAGAGTCTCGGAGAGGGTCTTGAAAACCTCCCTAATGGCATCGCGGATGAATTCCGTGGAGTCATAAGGTACCACAAGCGACATTCCCGGTGGGAGGAGTTTGCGAAGTTCCGGGATTTGCTTGTTCACCATTGAACAGACATCCAAGGTGTTTGCCGTTGGAAGGCACCAGATGCCGATGAACTTTGCGGTCTTCCCGTCAAATCGGATATTTGAGTCGTAGTCTTCGGCCCCCAGTTCCACATCAGCGACATCCTTGAGTCTTACGAGAACCCCACCCTTCTCCTTGACGACCAACTCCTTGAACTCATCGGGGGTTTTCAGATTGGTGTTTGCAATCAGGTTGATGGAGGTCATTGAACCCTTCGTCTTGCCGACGGCCGCAAGATAGTTGTTTGCCTGCAACGCACGGCTCACGTCAGTTGCAGAGATGCCAAGTGCGGCGAGGCGCTCAGCCTTGAGCCAGACGCGCATCGCATAGACGCGCCCACCGAGGATATCGGCACGCTGGATGCCGGGGATTGCGGTAAGTTTTGGCTGGATGACACGGGTCAGAAAATCAGTGATCTGGTTGTCCTGCATGTCGGGTGCCGAGAAGCCGAGATACATGGCAGCGCGGAGTTCGTCGGCATTCTGCAGTGCGATAATAGGGCTTTCGGCTTCGGGCGGGAGGTCATTACGGACTTGGGCTAGCTTCGCCTGAATCTGGGTCAAGGCGATGTTCGGGTCGTAATTGAGCTTCAGGTGAACCGTGATGGTGCTGACACCCTGTAAACTTGCGCTCTCAATGTAATCGATCCCCTCAGCGGCAGCAATCACGCGTTCAAGTGGGGTGGTGATGTAACCTCGTACTAAGTCGGCGTTGGCGCCTACATAGTTCGTCGTCACCTGAATGACGGCGATGTCGCTCCTGGGGTACTGACGGATATTGAGCGTCCTAACGGCCTGAAATCCTGCAAGCAGGATCACAAGGTTAACCACTAGCGCTAGAACAGGGCGCTTGATGAAAAGATCGGTGATTTTCATGGAATGCTCCTGCAACAAAAGCTTTAGCTGTCGATCGGTTTGGGGGCAGGATTGTTTCCCGGTTGAACGCTATTATTAATCTTCACAGCACCTCCCTGCCTGAGTTTGAAAATGCCTGATGTGGCAATCCGATCGCCGGGCTTAAGGCCTTTCAAAACGCCGACCTGGTCACCCCGCGTTTTTCCGAGTGTCACCTGTTGCTCACGCACGCCTAGGTACTCCTTACCGTCTGGATCCTTCATGGTCTCGACGACGAACA
>WBXH01000013.1 GCA_008933015.1 Verrucomicrobiota bacterium
CATCTTGATCTTGGCCCGCCCGTCAGGGGTCGGGATGGTAAGTTCGCCGCCCAAGACAGCCTGCCACGCCGGGACATCGACCTCGTGGAGAATATCGGCTCCGTCGAAGGAAAAGTCAGGGTGTTGCTGGAGCTTCACACGGAGATAGAGATCCCCGGCCTCCCCGCGCTTACCTCCCTCTCCCCCTTGTCCTGCAAGACGAATGCGCTGCCCCTCGCGAACCCCCTTGGGGATCTTGACGGTGTAGGTCTGTACCTGTGGGGAGCTTCCCTTACGGAAGGAGATCTGCCGTGTAGCGCCCTGAAGAACCTCCTCGAGAGTTACCAGGATATCGGCCTCGATATCCCGCCCACGCTGAGGTGTCTCCTCAAAGTCAACACCCCCTCCGCCGCCGCTGTATCCACGTCCGCGGCGCGTCCCGAAAAATTGCTCGAAGAAATCGCTGTATCCAGTCCCTCCGAAATGAAAATCGGAAGCATCCGCCCCCCCATAACCGGCGCCACCTCCACCACCTGCACCAAAAGGACCTCCACCACCCGAGCGAAAACCGCTGCCTGCACCGGCATTCTGCCAGTTGGAGCCGTATTCGTCGTATTTCTTCCGCTTCTCGGAGTCACTCAGGACCTCGTAGGCCTCGTTGATCTCCTTGAACTTTTCTTCGGCGGCCTTTTTGTCCTTGGAAAGGTCGGGATGGTGTTTCCGGGCAAGCTTGCGGAAGGCACCCTTGATCTCGTCGGCTGAGGCTGACTTCGAGACGCCGAGGGTCTCGTAATAATCGCGGAACTGGGCTGCCATATTGAAGAAAACCTAATGGTTAACGGCTAAAAGTGAAATGCGGAAAAGGAAAAGATTTTAGCCTTCAGCCTTTAACTCTGAGCCTCTAAACTTTCCAAATGCTCGATATCCGCCTTCTCCGTGAAGACCCCGCCGCCGTGAAGGCGCGACTGGGGACAAGATCCTCACAATTCTCTGAAATTGTGGATCAGATCCTTGCCATTGATGCCCGGCGGCGTGAGAGCGAAACTCGTGTCCAGCACCTCAGGGCTGAAAAAAACCGCCTGAGCAAGGAGATCGGGATGATGAAGAGGTCGGGGGGCGACTCTTCGGAATTTGAGAATCAAGTGAAGGGATTCGCCACCGAGATGGATGATCTGGGAAGACTGGCCACCGAGCTCGATGCCGAACAGCGGGACCTACTGCTGCATGTTCCCAATCTCCCCAGCCCCGGGATCCCCGAGGGGCGCGAGGCATCCGATAATGCGATGATCAGATCGTGGGGTGAGCCAGCACCAATGAACTCCGAAGATCACGTGGCGATCGGTGAACGGCTTGGTCTCTTCGATCTTGAGAGGGCGGCAAAGATCAGTGGTAGCGGCTATGTCCTCCACACCGGAGCTGGAGCCCGACTTGAAAGGGCACTGATCAACTTCCTTCTTGATCTCCAGACACGCTCTCACGGCTACACCGAAGTCGCACCACCAGTGCTAGTGCGCCGAGAATGCATGGAGGGGACTGGCCAGCTTCCCAAATTCGAAGATGACATGTACGGATTCGACGGAGGTGCCTCTTTCCTCACACCCACGGCCGAAGTCTCCCTAACGAATATCCACCGCGACGAGATCCTCAGCGAATCATCTCTGCCCCTAAAATACACGGCCTGCACACCTTGCTTCCGCCGTGAGGCAGGTTCCGCAGGACGCGAAACGCGCGGCATGATCAGGATGCACCAGTTCGACAAGGTCGAGCTCGTCAAAATTTGTACACCCGAGCAGTCAGATGCCGAACTCGAGTCCCTCACTGCTGATGCCGAAAAGGTTCTTCAACTGCTCCAACTCCCTTACCGTGTCCTGGAACTCTGCACCGGAGACATCGGCTTCTCGGCGGCCCGCACCTATGATTTGGAAGTCTGGGCACCAGGACAGGGAGCCTACCTGGAAGTCTCAAGTTGCTCTCAGTTCAACGACTATCAGGCCCGCCGTATGAATCTGCGGTACAAGAATGCCGATGGGAAAAACCAGTTCTGCCACACGCTCAACGGATCGGGCACCGCCCTCCCCCGACTCTACGTGGCACTGCTTGAGACGCATACAAAACCGAGTGGCCCACTGATCCTCCCGGAGCCGCTCCAGCCCTATTTTGGTGCCGCTCAAATCGGTTGATATTTTTGAATCAGGAAATCAGGAAATCAGGAAAGGAAAAGGGGGCCATGAGCTCTCATCCACTCATTCTGAAAATTCAGGAGGGACTCAACGGGTTCCCCCCTCGTAAAAAGTTTATTGTGGCCGTCTCGGGTGGCGCCGACTCGGTGGCGTTGCTCCACCTCTTGCTCGAAAGTGGATACAGGAATCTGGTTGTGGCGCATTTCAATCACCGGTTGCGGGGAAGATTCTCCAACGCGGATGCCTTTTTCGTAGAGAAACTAGCAGCAAAACTGAATTTAGCTTTTGAAAGTGGTTCCTCGCAGGTGCAAGTCCGTGCAAAAAAGGAAAAACGCTCGCTCGAGACGGCCGCCCGTGAGGCCCGCTATGAGTTCCTCGCCTCCGTGGCGAAGAAATACCGGACACGATCCATCGTGCTGGCTCACCATGCCGATGATCAGGTAGAGACCTGTCTCTTCAATTTTCTCAGGGGTTCTGGGATCGCTGGCCTCTGCGGGATGAGGCTGCGCTCCCAGCGAACTGTTGAAGGGCTCACACTTCAACTCTGTCGCCCTCTTCTAGCAGTAACGAAAATGCAACTCCTCGCCTACTTGAGGGAGAGAGGGCTCCGCCATCGTGAGGATGCCTCGAATTCCGTGGCAGAAGCCTCCCGCAACAAGCTGCGACTCAAGGTCATTCCCCTGATTCAGGAGCACTTCGGATCCTCCTTCAAGTCGTCGATTGCACGTAATGCCAAAGTCTTGGCTGACGAAGAGGATCTCCTCTCTTCAATCTCACTCCCCATCGCCGCTTCCAAAAAACTCTCCGTAAAGCCGCTGAGAGATCTCCATTCAGCGCTCCGGCGAAGGGTGATTCATTCATGGCTTAAGGGACACGGCATCGACGAACCGGGCTATGCCGAAGTCGAGCTTGTCGACTCACTCCTACTAGCCTCAGGCCCCGCCAAAGTGAACCTTCCCGGAAACCGACATGCGAGGAGGCGGGCTGGTGTTCTCTTTATCGAGTAGACGTTGGGAATACCATCTCCCGCAGAGTGACTCCGAGTTGATAACCGATCTGCACGTCACTGAAGCGATCACGCACAAGTTCCCATCCTGAGCGTCCCATTGCCCTCCTTTTTTCGGGATGGGAGAGGAGTTCGGTCAAAGCACCTGCCCAACCACTCGGCTGAACCACAAATCCAGCTCCCGTTTCCTGGATCCATTCGCGGTTTACCCCGACATCACTTGCCACCACAGGAAGTCCACATGACATGTACTGAAGGGCTTTATAGGCGCACTTCCCACGGGTGAAGCCGTCATCGACCAGCGGCATGATGCCAATGTCGCCATCTGCAATGGTGTCGTATTCGGAAGATTCGTTCCATTCGGTGAACTCCCACGACGTAAACTCACGGAACTTGGGTGGTCTGTTACTCACCACACGTAGGAGGAAAGAATGGGTTGCGTAGGTGGCAATCAACTCTGTTTCAATCGCCTCGACCTGCGCCACGTTCGGTCCCATCCCCAACCAGACAACCAATGGGTTTGGCTTCGTGATGGAGATTTCCTTGAAAACCCGTTCGGGGACACTCGTCGGTATCAGCGCTGTCTGCAAACCTGGCTTAATGGATCTGACTTTTGCCTGGAGAACAGGACTTCCGCAAAGAGCCCCATCCAGAAAACGCATAAGGAATCCGAAGCGTCTTGCCTGTTTTCCACTCACATAGGGAACATGTTTTTTCTTTCCCATCCAAACCGCGTCATCGAGATCGAAGATCAACCGCTTGGAAGCCATTCGGAGCCTCAGCACATTCCACTGACTGATCAGGACCTTTTGCCAAAGCACGGCATCAACGGTACGAGCTTTTTGTAGAAGAGGACTCCACGATTCCCCACGCTTTGGCTGTAGCATCACCTCGACATCAATTCCTGATGCCCTGATGGCTGCAAGATGCTTGTAAACCCTGAGACGGCTGCTCGGACTGATTGCCGGATCCTCCACCACGCAGAGCAGGGAAGGATTACCGGTCATCGGGATATCTTGTCCTAGTACGCTTTGCCGAAGATCACGCGCCGAGAACTCGCCTCACCACTGAAGGGACAAATGCCCGCTTCCTCAACGAACTCTTCGCCATCAAGGGTACCGGTCTCAGGAATACAGCGAATCGTCACCTTTAGGTCCTCCTTGATACGGGCCTCAACCTCGGGGCTTCCGTTCCAGTGAGTGAGAGCAAAGCCGGCGTGGATCTCGGGCTTGTTCGGATTCTTAGGCGTGAAGAAGGCGTAGAACTCCTCCTTGGTATCGATCTTGTACGTGTGCTCCTTGCGGAAGGCAAGCGCACGAGCCAGAAGTCCCTGCTGAATTTCTTCCAATAACTGCGGAATTTTACCGGCCAGAGATTCGGAAGGAAGGAACTCTTTCTCCTTCGGTCCCTTGTCCCGTCGCGCGACAGCGGCACTGCCAGACTCCAGGTCACGAGGACCGATCTCTATGCGAAGGGGCACTCCCTTCTTGATCCACTCCCATGTTTTAGTACCACCGCCGATGTCACGACTGTCGATCTCCACCCGGAGTGACTCACCTGAATAGCTGGCAGCACGCAGTGAGGAAGCTAACTCCTCGGCTTTTGCAAGCACGGCGGCGCGGGTCTCTTCCTTAGGGGTGATCGGGATAATAACGACCTGCGTTCCGGCGATACGCGGGGGGAGGACAGCCCCGTCATCGTCACCATGAGCCATAAGGAGGGTACCGATGAGTCTGGTGCTAACCCCCCAACTGGTGGTCCAAGCAAGCTCTTCGGTGTTATTGCGGGAGAGAAACTTAATGCCTGAGGCCTTGGCAAAGTTTTGGCCCAGGAAGTGGGAAGTGCCGGCCTGAATGGCTTTGCGATCCTGCACCATGGCCTCGATGCAATAAGTGCGCACCGCACCGGGGAAGCGCTCGCTCTCCGACTTCTCACCACGGATCACGGGGATGGCCAACCAGTCACGGGCAAATGTCTCGTAGACACCGAGCATCTTCACGGTCTCCTCGACGGCTTCAGACTCGGTCTCGTGGGCCGTATGTCCCTCCTGCCAGAGAAACTCCGCAGTTCGGAGAAAGAGGCGTGGACGCAGCTCCCAGCGGACGACATTCGCCCATTGGTTCAGCAGGATGGGGAGATCCCGGTACGACTTTACCCACTTGGCGTAGGTCGACCCGATGATCGTCTCTGAGGTGGGTCGTACAACCAACGGTTCGGTCAACTCTCCGGCAGGCACTAGTTTTCCCTCCTTGAGCTCGAGGCGGTGATGGGTCACGACGGCGCACTCCTTGGCAAACCCCTCCACATGGTCAGCCTCTTTCTGGAGATGGCTCAGGGGAATGAAAAGGGGGAAGTAAGCGTTCTTATGTCCGGTCGCCTTGAACATGCCGTCGAGGGCACCCTGCATTCGCTCCCAGAGAGCATATCCCCAGGGCCTGATCACCATACAACCCCCCACCTCCGAGTTCTCGGCCATCTCGGCACTGCGGACGACCTGCTGGTACCACTCTGGAAAATCTTCCTCGCGGCACGGGGAAATTGCGCTTTCATTGCCTTTGCTCATGACCATGGAGGGTAGCGATAGCAACTTGGACCGGGCAAGCGCATTGGCAAAAGATGGGTAAAGTTTCCTACAACTTCCGCGACAACGAATAGGGAGCAGGGTCAGGGCGGCTTTTTGATGCTGATAAAAGTGCTATCAATTCATTCTGTATCTCAAGCGTTATGAGCCGTAGAAGCTGATTTACATACATCTACAGACCAAAAGAAAAACCCATCCCCGATGAAGGAGATGGGCCGTCTTTGAGAAGCTATGGATGATTACCGAGCTTATCTATTTAACTTTTACAAGTTGAATGCCATTGAAATCCGCCTCCCAAGGATTGAAAGTAAAGAAGTTCACTTGATGCCCCTGACCTACATGAAGGTTTTTAAACAAGAGATAATTTTGCCCACGAACAAACGTTTTATTCGTACGATAAGGTTTGCTGATCTGGTAGATAGCTGAAGTCATATCCGCACTAGCAGTAAAACAAGCATAACGACCATCTTGAGATGCTCCATTGCCTGTATAAATATACAAGTTATAATATCCAGCCGGCACTTGTCTAATGACTCCGCTAAGGGAGTTGTAGGCATAAGAATAGAAAAGATCTTTTGGCTGGTTGTAAGGGGAGCTGACAGTTCCGATTTGATTCGTGGGCGTACTAGAGATTTGTACCGTTATTGGACTCGCCGAGCCATCAGAGTAAACATTACCAGAGGTAGTTCCATTCAATACAAGCTGATTCCAATGTGTGTTAGTTTTTGCATCTGGAGCTGCTCCAAGACCGGTATATTCAAAACCACCTGAAATATTGTAATTTATAGTTTGGGGATATTTCTTTACGTGTGCGGTTGCAGGATTTACTCGTGCGGCAGGATTTACTTGTTCTCCACCGTCGTAAGCCACCGTCTCAATCGTAAAATCGGTAAGATTATTGCTGTCTGTTGAGTTAGTATCCGTGGATTGGGCTTTCGCATTACCAGCGAATGAAGTGAGTCCTGCAACGAGCGCAAGAGCAAGAATGGTTTTTTCATTGTCTTTGGGGTATTTTTTTGAGGCTTTAGGTTACAATTCATCAATTTCTCCCCCGCCTAGATTTGCCAAGAAAAAAAGGAGGAGGATCGAAATATTTTTCGTAATATAGCTTGTAGCGATTTCGTAGCGGACTGCCCAACCCAGATTTCCCTGGAACCGCTGCGGACCGAAGGAGTCCTAAAAGTGAACCGAGACTCGGGCGGGCGGGATGTTCCTTTCTGCGAAAGGCTCTGTGGTATAGACTTCGCTTGGACGAATGCGCTTAAGCGCAGGCAGTCGAACCCGCCACTTCTGTATTTCGATCCTCTGAGATACCCTTTAAATCATTTTGATATTCAATTAGGGGGATCCTAGGAAAAATCTCGTGTTGTGCTCTTTCCCCAACGCGATCTATCGGGTAGTCTTTCCATCATGCAGCTCTCAATGCGCACAGACTACGCTCTCCGGGCTCTCTTTACACTCGTGGAGCACCGCGGGGGGCCACCGATCCCGATCCTTGAGTTGGCACGCCGCAATGATGTGCCGAAACGCTTTCTGGAGCATATCATGCTCGATCTCAAGGAGAAGGGGTGGGTTGCAAGCACTGCGGGAAAACGGGGTGGCTACCAACTTGCCAAGAACCCCGAGAAGATCACGATGGGGGAAGTAGTGCGCCATTTTGACGGCTATCTTGCGCCGATCGCCTGCGTCTCGGTATCCGACTACAAACGTTGCACCCAAGAGACAACCTGCCGCTTTCGACGCGTCATGCTGACCGCAAGAAATCTGGTCGCTAATCTAATGGATCGGACATCTCTGGCGGATGTGATAAAATCCCCAGTTGTCTCCCCGGATGAACTTCGCAAAATTCAGGGAATCGATGGCGAAGGCATTTAAGATCCATAAGCTCTGGAGAAATCTTCAACTAAGACCTAAAACCAAAAATAGGGATTAGATGACCAAATCTCAGTTTTCAGTCGATTATTAACCTAATTTTTTAAGAGGACTACCCCCCTTTTAAACATCTCTCTCGATGAGTCACCCTTTGGATCAATCATCGTTTACCTCACTCTATCGGCAACGATCAGCATCGATCATTCATTACGGGGATCTTTTATCTGCAAGATCCGGACATCTTGATGCCCTTCACGTTACTCACCCTCACACGGGTAAACTGCTGGCCCGATATCGCTGGCGAGATCCCTCTTCCCCTACATTCTACAGAGTAGGGATCTTTGCCGATATTCATGGTGACGAGGAGTCCGGTGTCGTGGCAGCGATCCAACTCCTAAGAGAACTCCAGATTAATCCGGACATCAGTGAGTTCTACGAGCTCTTCGTTTACCCTATCTGCAACCCTTGGGGATTTGATGCCGGGCGCCGGGAGGGGAAATCAGGGAAGGATCTTAATCGTTGTTTCTGGCGCGATCGGGAAGAGTCGGAAGTGCGCTTGCTCGAACAGGAACTCAGAGCCACACAATTCGACGGCATCATCTCGCTCCATACCGATGATACCAGCGAGGGAATCTATGGCTATGTCAATGGCAACACCTTGACACGTCACCTTCTCGAACCGGCGCTTCGGGTCACATCATCGATCATACCCCGCGATGACCGGTCTGAGATCGATACCCATCCCGCAAACGATTCGATGATCTTCGGCGGGTATCAGGGTATTCTGGGAGCGCCGGAGGAGCAGCATCCACAGCCCTTCTCAATCGTCTTTGAGACGCCACACCACGCCCCCTTGGGAAAACAGGTCGAAGCCCATCTGAGCGCCATCAGAGAGATCTTATCGCTCTTCCGCGTGATTAGCTCCGAAGGTCGAGATATTTAATGCCTTTCTCAAATAAATAGCTCGCATCTTTAAAAACGACTTGATTGGTCGATTATTTTCTCCTCTAATTGGCACCCAATCACAAAAGCACTTTTCATGAACTCTCTCACCGAACCGAGAAGCATCTCCCTGCTCAAATCGATTTCCTACCGAATGTTCGGCACCCTCACGACATTTATCGGTTGCTACCTCTTCACCGGGAAAGTCGTTTTGTCCGTAGGAGTCGGAGTTTTCGATTTTTTTGCAAAGCTCGTCCTGTTTTATCTCCATGAGAGGGCTTGGGTTCACGTTCCCGAGATAGTTCACAAACTGAACCGGGCCGTCCGCCGAATCGAAAAGATCGAGAAGAGTTAATCGATCCCCTTTTCCTCGGACGATCGGCCTGAACAACCAAGACGGCTGCGATTATTGCACCCGCCTAAGCTAGCATCGATATGCTATCGGCATGCTGGCGCTCCCATCGATGAGTGAGCCCCGCCCAGAATTTCGAGGACTCATCACGCGTCCTGCGCTCATAACGCTCGCGAGACGAGCGGAGGGCCTTGAGGAGCTTTCCGGGATCCTTCTCCGCATCGCGCAGGGCCTCCTTTGTCTTGGGACCCGCAATCCCATCAGTAGGTAACCTCAAAGCATCCTGAAGAATCTTCACCGCTCCGGTCGGTCCACGGTTGAAGGCTGAATCTCGCAGGGCAAACTGAATGGCTGGAATTTCGGAGAGCATCGCCACCGGATCGGTGTAGTGACGGATATGATCGGCGGCGGCATCCTCGGCCTCCCCGTGTTTTCCATCTTCGATCAGCTTTTCAATCCGGTCGAGCGCCTCGGGATGGTAGCGCTCATTGATTCCGGCGACCTCGCGCGCCCCGCCCCCGTCACCTGAGGGAAGGTCATAAACCTTGAGATTCCCGAAGGCATCACGCCGGGCCTCGTAGTCGACTATCCTAAGAGCCTGTTCGTGGGGAGACATACGTGAATCAACGTATCCTAACGCTGGTAACAACGGACAAACCCGGCACCAAGCGATCCTTATACCCCTTTATCGTTCCTGGATCGAACTCAATGCGTACAGGAAGGCGCTGGACGATCTTGGTGAAATTGCCAGTCGCGTTATCAGCTGGAAGGAGAGCGAACTGTCGACCGCTAGCCGGAGCGATGCTAACGACCTTGCCCTCAAACTCATGTTCCGGAATGGCATCGACCACAAGCGAAACCCTCTGTCCCCTGTGAATGTGGGCGACTTGGGTCTCCTTAAAGTTGGCCTCGACCCACGGGTTTGCCTCGACGATGGCGAGAAGATTGATGCTCGGTATAACAGAATTCCCTGCCTCAACATTGCGTCCTCCGACAATCCCATCGACTGGCGAGACGATCGTGGCATACTTGCGGTTGATCTGGGCCATCCGGAGCTGAGCGGCGGCGGAATTGGCATCGTCTTTGGCATGCGCCAGATCCTGGACGGAAACGACTCGCGTACTGGCAAGCCCCTGTTGTCTCTCATAGTCACCCTGGGCTTTTTCATTTTTGGCGATTGCGTCCGCAAGTGCTGCGTCAAAGGGCTCCGGATCAATTTGGATTAGAAGATCGCCCGCCTTGACTTGGGCATTGTTCTCTACAGCGACGGTCTTTACGACGCCGCTGACTTGCGAAGCAATGTAATGAACATGACCGGTGATGTAGGCATTGTCGGTTGTCTCGTGAAAGAAGCGATAGATACCGTATTTCAGCACGAAGATGCCGCAGATCACACCAAGGGTGATCAGGATTATCTTTTTCTTGGGACTCATCGGCGCCGACTTTGCAGCAGGTTGAGTTGGAGTTCCGGGAACGGAAGAGGAGGGTGTCGACTGGGGTGCTTTTTCAGGGTTCATGAGGTGAAGATCAGGTTGGTAGGGGAGAGGAGATCCGAACTGGCACGAAGGATTGGGGATTCCATTTGTTTCACTCAATGTGCGTTACTGAGCTTACCTCCGCCACTACTCAACAGTAGAATGAGAGGCAAGGTGAGCAGGAACATCCAGGAGAGTGCCTGAAAGATATCGATGGAGGCCAGAATACTTGACTGAAGATTGATGATGCTGTCGAACACACCAAGAGTCTTGGTGGAGGCCATCTGGAGATCCGGTGTATTCGGAGCTAGAACGAAGTTCGCCATCAAAGAGCGCTGAACGTAGGGAACGCTCAAAGGGTTGATATCGTTCACGAGAACACCACGGTGAATGAGTGTACACTTTTCAAGCATGGTCGTAAGGACGGCAATCCCGACACTCCCACCCATCTGTCGTGTAAGACTGAAAAGTCCCGCTGCCGCCGGAATCTCATGCCGGGGAATGCCTCCTAACGTTGCGATCGAAAGGGGCAGGAAAATGAGTGCAGTGCCGACACCGCGTCCGATCAGGGGCCAAAAAAGATCATCCTCTCCCGTATCGGGGCTAAGGCTGCCGAGGGCCCACATCGAGGCGCAGAGAATGACCGCCCCAAAAGTGATAAGGATCCTCTGGTCGTGGTTCTTCAGAAACTTACCGAACATGATCATTACGATGGCTGATGCGAGAGACCCCGGCAAAAGCATGAGGCCGGTTTTTGTTGCCGTAAAATGAAGTTGTGACTGGGCAAAGACAGGGATGATGAAGACAGCACCATAGAGACCGAATCCGAGCACGATGGAGTAGAGACTTCCCGCCATAAGCGCCTTGTGCCGGAGGACCCGCAGGTCGACGGCGGGATGACGGGTACTTAACTCCTGACGAACGAAGAGGATCAGGCTCGTTATGCTCATGAAAGAGGCCCAGCGGATGAAGGGAGAGGCAAACCAGTCTTCCTGCTGCCCTTGTTCCAAAACCAACTGGAACCCTCCCAGTCCAAGCGTCAGCCAGAGCAAGCCCCACCAATCGACTGTGGCACCCTTTCCATCCGCACGGTGAACAGGATCATCCTGAGGAAGGAATGTGTAGATCATCCAAATGGCGGCAAGTCCAACAGGGACATTCACATAAAAGATCCATCGCCAGTCCAGACCGTCGGTGATCAATCCCCCAAGTGTGGGACCTATTGCTGGGCCAACAATGACACCGAGTCCAAAGATGGCGCTGGCCATCCCCTGCTCGGCGGGAGGAAATGTCTCGAAAAGAAGCGACTGGGCCTTCGCCAAAAGACCACCACCGGCCAACCCCTGCAGAATTCGTGCCGCGATCAGGAAGCCAAGACTATCAGCCATGCCACAAAGTACCGAGGCGGCGGTGAAGGAGATCAGGGAGAAGAGAAAGTAGTTTTTTTTGCCAAAGCGCACCCCGAGCCATGCGGTCAGGGGGATGATGATCACATTGGCCATGGTGTAACCAGTCGAGACCCATCCGATCTCCGATAAGGTTGCTCCGAGGTTCCCCCTCATGTCGGGCACCGCCACATTCACAATGCTGGTGTCGACAGTCTCCATCATCGCTCCAAGGCAGGCAGAAAAAAGGATAGCCCATTTCAGCCAACCCTGACGCGCTGCTTGTTGGCCCAAATTTGTGGGTAGGCGTGAAGGATCAAACATTTCGAGTGCAGATATCTTTCTAACATAAAATTAACTTAATGTCATTAAGCATCGCCTAATACGGCATAGGCTTTTCATGATCTCTGCTAAGATTGACCTTGTCCGCTGGGAGCGGTTAGGTTCCAAAGGAGTTGTTACAGGCTCTTTCGCCAATTTTTCACCCCCATCCTAAACCTCATGACATCCGCCACACCTGCTCCCTCAAAACTCAGCCCGATTGTTTACTTTATCGGTTTCACCGGCGCCTTGGCTGGCCTTCTCTTCGGTCTCGATATCGGGGTGATCTCGGGGGCTCTCGGATTCATTAAGAAGGATTTTTCTGTTTCGGACCAGATCCTCGAATTCATTGTCAGTTCACTGCTCTGGGGAGCTGTTTTCGGAACACTGATCAGCGGTATCCTCTCCAACAGGTTGGGACGACGTGGAGCGATCTTGATCAGTGCAGTGATCTTTGTCCTCGGCTCCCTGATCTGCTCACTTGCCGCAGATCCTCACGTTCTGATCATCTCACGGTTCTTTCTAGGAATCGCCATCGGGGTCGCCTCGTTCACCGCTCCCCTCTACCTCTCGGAAATCTCACCTCAGCGTGTCAGGGGTTCCATGATCTCGATGTACCAACTCATGATCACGATAGGCATCGTGCTGGCATTCCTCAGCAACACATGGCTTGGAAACTATGCCGTGATCGATGGAGTCAAGGGAGAGCACTGGAGAATGATGATCGGCATCATCGCCCTTCCTGCCGCCGTCATGTTTCTGGGTGTCTTGTTCCTTCCCGAAAGCCCCCGCTGGCTCTTCCTGAAAGGCAAAAAAGATCGTGCTATTTCCGTCTTCCAGAGGATGCACCTCCCAGGTGACGAGATCAGCAAAGAGGTTGTGGAGATAGAGGAGAGTCTGCGGGTGAAGCAGAACGGATTCCAGATGTTCAGGGACAACCCCAACTTCCGCCGGGCCATCGGTCTCGGTATCGGTCTTCAGATCATCCAGCAACTCACGGGCATCAATGTCGTGATGTACTACGCCCCGAAGATTTTCAGCATCGCCGGATACTCCAGTACCGAGCACCAACTCTGGGGGACGGTCATTGTCGGAGTCACCAATGTGCTGGCTACTTTCATCGCCATTGCCTTTGTTGACCGGATCGGACGGAAGCCGATCATGTACGCTGGCTTTGCGGTGATGGGTGTGGCGATGATCGCGGTCGGCCTTCTCTTCAACATGGATCTTGAAAAATCCCCCGCTCTTGGTGTCTGGGCCATTGGGGCCCTTCTGATATTCATCGTCGGGTTCGCCATGAGCGCTGGTCCAATTATCTGGGTGCTCTGCGCGGAGATTTTCCCGCTCTCCGGGCGTGACCTAGGCGTGACCTTCAGCACCGCCACCAACTGGATCGTGAACGCCATTGTGGGAGGGACCTTCCTGACCCTGCTCGACAAACTTGGCAACGGAAACACCTTCCTGCTGTATGGAGGACTCAACGCGCTCTTCGTTCTCTTCTTCCTCCTCTTTGTGCCGGAGACCAAGGGAATCTCGCTCGAGAAGATCGAGGCCAACCTCCTCTCGGGCAAGCCACTTAAAAATATCGGTCACTGAGTGGCCTCCTTCATTCCTGCCAGGCTCTCAGTAGCAATTCTTGCGGGCGTGCTCCTGCTCTCCGCCCAGCTAGGAGCAGCTCCCCTCGCGTCTCATGCCCCGACTCTCTCCGTCCACGAGACTAACTACGGGACAGCCATCCATGATGGTCAGAAGGAGAGCATCGAGGGACTGGAGATCCATCTGGTCAGCTACTCGACTCCCGGAACGAACTACGAAGTCCAGTGCTTTTTCCTAAAGAAAGGAAAGGGGGGGCATCCGGCAACCATTGATGACACGCTGATCTTTGAGGTGACTAATCCTCACGGCAGTTACGGCGTGTTGGCTAAACCGATCAAGATCGGGAAGGATAACTCCTCAGGAGTCCAAAGTTCCAAGAGCGGCAAAAGCTCCAAAGGTTCGAAATCCCAAACCTCCCCCAACCCTTCCGTTGATTTCCCTCGTGAGGGATATGTCGTGAGGGTTCTCTCTGATGGAGTCGTTCTCAGGCAACGTTGCTCCACGCACAGGGTCGAGCAATTCGTGAAGGAGAATGCTGATTTGCTCGATCAGGCGGCGGTTAAGAAATCCGCACGACACCTTCAGGCAAGCGATCTCCTCAAACGCTGAACCAGAATGGCTTCCTGATCTTAAAAAAAGCTTTAGCCTTGAGCAGGCAGTCCGAATAGGTAAACCTCTTGATTCCTTGATAGCAAAAGCTCGGATGGCGGAATTGGCAGACGCGCTAGACTTAGGATCTAGTACCGAAAGGTGTGTGGGTTCGACCCCCTCTCCGAGCACCAAGGATCTGTGGATCATACAGATCCACTTGCAGGAGACCTTGCAAGATTGACTTGGATCATTACGACCCGTCATGTAGTCATTAACCTTATGGGACGCATTCACAACTCCATCATTGATACCATCGGCCACACTCCGCTGGTACGCCTCAATCACATCTCCAAGGATCTTCACGCGACAATTGCCGTGAAATGTGAGTTTTTCAATCCCCTTGGAAGCGTAAAAGACCGTATCGGGGCCGCTATGATCGAGGATGCCGAGGCAAAGGGCCTCCTGAAGAAGGGAACCACCATTGTGGAACCCACCAGCGGCAACACCGGGATCGCACTTGCCTTCGTCGCCGCAGCAAAGGGATACAAACTCATCCTCACGATGCCTGAGACGATGAGCTTGGAACGCAGGACTCTGCTTGCAATGCTGGGCGCGCAACTCGTTCTGACACCGGGATCGGAGGGAATGAAGGGAGCCATTGCCAGAGCCGAGCAGATTCTCAAAGAAACCCCCGACTCATGGATGCCACAACAGTTCAATAATGCTGCCAACCCTGCCATTCACCAGAAGACCACTGCAGTGGAGATCTGGGAAGACACGGACGGGAAGGTCGATATCCTAGTCTCTGCCGTCGGCACGGGTGGAACTATAACCGGCGTGACCGAAGTCCTTAAAAAACTGAAACCTGATTTCAAATCGGTTGTCGTGGAGCCGAAAGACTCACCCGTCATCACGCAGACCCGCAATGGCCAACCCATCAAACCCGGCCCCCACAAGATCCAAGGTACCGGAGCTGGTTTTGTTCCTGGAAATCTTCAACTCGATCTCATTGATGAAGTGATGACCGTTACGAATGACGAGGCACTTGTAATGGCCCGTCGGCTTGCCAAGGAAGAGGGTATTCTTGCAGGCATCAGTTCGGGAGCGAATGTTCATGCGGCTATTGAGCTCGCAAAACGTCCCGAGAATGCAGGGAAGCTCATCGTGACCGTTGCCTGCTCGACCGGGGAGCGCTACCTCAGCACGGCACTGGCAGAAGAGGCACGTGCACAAGTAGGTGGCTAGGCCCCTTAGCGCCTAGGTGGATTGGTCTAAAGATTTTTAGGCTATTAGGTCATAACCCTAATTCAATGGTGCGAGTGATTTTGAATATCACTAGCACTTGGCTTGATTCCTTAAGTATTCCCTGCTCCTCTTAACTAATAGTTTAACAGCCTTAAGCCTAATCACCTTTCTATATGTCCTCTCCCTTTACCCCGCCCGATAACGAACTTGAAATTACCGGACCATCAACGTTGGAACTTCTCTGGACAAATCACCGGGGCTCGCTCCTTGGTGGCATCGGAGCTCTAGCAGCACTGATTGTCATCGTTGTTGCTGTACTTGTAACGGCCCGAGCCACGCGAATCGGTTCTGAAACAGCTCTCTCAACTGCCTCTGATGAAAGGGGTTGGAGAATGGTGATTTCTAAGTACCCCCGTACGCCGGCTTCGGCCGATGCCATGCTCCTTCTGGCTGCATCCCTGCGTGATGCCGGAAAGTTTGAAGAATCCGATGGCCTCTACTCCCGATTCACTGAAACATATCCTAGAAGCCCCCTTGCAATCTCAGGCCTTCTCGGAAGAGCTTCCAATGCCCGTGTCACGGACCACGTTGACATTGCCATGAATGATTATCAGCAGGCTGCCGCCGGATTTCCGCAGTCGTACGGAGCACCTTTTGCGCTCTTCAATCACGGTCGTCTACTAGCCCAGCAAGGCAAGATTGAGGAGGCTAAACGCGTCTTTCAGACTCTCGGAACCCAGTATTCAGGATCCGTCATGGCTCAAGCCGCCGGAGTCTCCACCCAGGCAACCGCTTCCGCACCTCAGTAGCCGCAATCGTGGCCTTCACGGATGGCACCCAAGCCATCGTGATGGTTACCTTTCCTTAGTCGTGATTTTCTCGGCAATCTCCTCTGCAGGATAGGTCCAGATCTCGGAGAGGGTAGGATGATAATGGGGGACCAAGGAGAGCTGTCCCGCCGTTGCGTTGAAGGCCATCGCAACAACAATCTCGTGAATGAGTTCGGATCCCTCGGGCCCAACCACCGCCCCGCCTAGAATGCGACCGTCCGCAGCATCGGCGATCAGTTTTACAAACCCGTCAGTCTCCCCTTTCACGATCGACTTCCCATGGTCGGCAAAGGGATAGGTTGCTGTGAGGATACTCAAGCCAGAGCCCAGAGCCTCCTCCTCTGTCATTCCGCAGGAGGCCATCTGCGGCTCCGTGAAGCAGGCAAAGAGTTTTAAACGGTAATCCATCAAGGTCATTTCCCCTCCCCTGAGTAATGCCGCAGCATTTTTCGCCGCCGTCTCTCCCTGCATAATGGCAACGTGAACCACCTCGTAAGGACCGCAGCAATCCCCCGCGGCAAAGAGATGTGCGGCGGTCGTTCTCTGCTCGGGACTCGTGCAGATTGCAGGCCCCTTAAGTGAGACTCCGGCTTTTTCCAATCCAAGTCCTTCCAGATTAGGACGTCGACCGAGTGCATTAAAGACGATATCGGCCTTCACAACCCCCTCTTGGTCCCCATGCCGGTAAGCGACACGCATGCGGCCTGAGGGTTGACCAGTGATGCTGATCAGACTCGTTCCGCAGGTCACCGTCATTCCCCTCCTGCGGAAGGCCTCTGCCAGCGAGTCAGCCACATCACGATCGGATCCGCTGAGCAAACGGGTATTGCGCTGCAAAATCGTGACCTTGGAACCAAGGGATTCAAGATAATGAGCCATCTCAAGGGCCACGGGCCCGCCCCCAAGAACGATAGCTGATGATGGGATCTCAGCAAGTTCCAGCAGTTCGTCGCTGGTCATGCAGAGCTCAATACCCGGAACAGGTGGGCGGTTAATCACCGAACCCGTGGCGATACATCCGCTCTTCAGGCTAACCAACTGTTCAGTTCCCTGATCCGTTCTGATACGCAGGCAATGAGGATCGAGAAACTCGGCACGGCCGCGGATGAAATCGAATCGACCTCCTTCCAACTGCTCTTTCCTGTAATCGGCAAACTCCGCGATCAAGCGCCGCTTGCGAGCAATGATCCCCCCCCCGTCAAACCCTATCTTCTCGGCAATCAGACCGAACTCCCCGGCATGACGTAGCGTGCGGTAACGGTTTCCCGATTCGATCAGCGTCTTGCTTGGCATGCATCCACGTAGAATGCAGAGACCTCCGACCTCGCCCCCACCCTCGATCACGGCCGTGGAAAGCTCCAAGGAGGATGCAGTACGGGCTGCTGCGTATCCGCCGCTCCCTCCACCGATCACCACAAAATCGTATTCTTTCATGACGCCAATCTGCTCCCAAATTGCTCAAGATGACACTCAGGAAAACAAATCCGGTCCTTCCAAGTCATAATCCGTTCCTTTTTATCTCCTCCTGCCCCGAGAACCTCTTCACCCATATCTTGTGTCCTATCTGCTTCAATCACCCCAGATCATGTGTCCAGAGGGTAAAAAAGCGTTGCTCATCCCCCTTTCAACACCTATCTTTTGACAACCACAAACCGCCCCTATTTCCGGGGCAATCAGACCCTTCCCATGGCAAAAAAAGAACCCGCAGAACCGATCATTCCTCTCGACGACTCAGACATTCCTGAAAAGCAGGACACAGCAGGGGGGGATGAATATGGAGCGGCTCAGATTGACAAGCTTGAGGGACTCGAAGCGGTCCGCAAGCGTCCCGGTATGTACATCGGCGATCCCGATGAGCGCGGACTCCACCACTGTGTCTTCGAGGTGCTCGACAATTCGATTGATGAACATCTGGCCGGCTACTGTACACGAGTGGAAGTTGCCATCCACTCGGACGGGTCAGTCTCGATCCGTGACAACGGGCGAGGCATCCCGGTCGAAGTCCATCCGAAATTCAAGATCCCGACCCTGGAACTGGTCCTGACAAATCTCCACGCTGGCGGCAAGTTTGGCCAAGGAGCCTACAAGTACTCGGGTGGTCTCCACGGCGTCGGCGCCAAGTGCGTGAATGCGCTCTCCACATGGTTCAAGGTCGAAGTCATGCGCGAAGGCAAGGTTCACTTCATGGCCTTCGCTCAGGGGAAAACCACCCAACCTCTTACCGTCCTCAGCGAACTCAAGAACAAGAAGCAGACCGGAACATTCGTCACCTTCCTGCCCGATCCCGAGATCTTCACGATCACGACGACCTTCAAGTTCGAACGTCTCTCCGGCCGCCTCCGCGAACTCGCCTTCCTCAACCCCGGCATTGAGATCGTCCTCACCGACGAGCGCGACGACGAGGAGCACCGCCCCCGCAGCGAGACCTTCCTCTACAAGCACGGCATCGTGGAATTCGTGCGTCAGCTCGGCGAGACACGGCAGGTACTGCACCCGAAGCCGATCGTCATCTCCCGTCAGCGCGACGAGATCTTTGTCGATGCGGTTCTCCAGTACAACGACTCCTACAGCGACCAGATTCTTTGCTTTGCCAACTCCATCCCGAATCCCGACGGCGGCACTCACCTGACCGGATTGCGCACCGCCCTCACACGCGCGATCAACCAGTACGCCAAGGCGAACAATATCCTGAAGGAGAAGGATCCCGCCCTTTCCGGCGATGATGTGCGCGAGGGCCTCACGGCCGTTCTGAGCGTCAAGCTTCCTCACCCCCGTTTCGAGTCCCAGACCAAGGTCAAGCTCGTTAACACGGAGGTCGAGGGAGTCGTGAACTCAGCCCTTTACGAAGGGCTCATGGATCATTTCGACCAGAATCCTCCGGTCGCCAAGAAGGTCATCGACAAGGCCCTCACCGCCGCACGCGCCCGCGAGGCTGCACGCAAGGCTAGAGAGACCGTCCGCAAGAGCGCCCTCACCGGGGGAGGCCTGCCGGGCAAGCTGGCCGACTGTTCGGAGCGCGATCCCGCGCTTACCGAACTCTACATCGTCGAGGGCGACTCTGCAGGCGGCAGCGCCAAGCAGGGTCGTGACCGCCGCTTCCAGGCAATCCTTCCAATCCGAGGCAAACTAATCAACGTGCAGAAGGCACGTCTGGACAAAGTTCTTCAGAACACAGAAATCCAGACCATGATCACGGCGATCGGCACCGGAATCGGTGACGGGGATCAGGAAGGAGCCTTCAATATTGAGAAGCTTCGCTACGGCCGAATCGTCATCATGACCGATGCCGACGTTGACGGATCCCATATCCGGACCCTGCTCCTCACCTTCTTCTACAACCAGATGCCGCAACTCATCCGCCGCGGTCACATCTTTATTGCCCAGCCACCTCTCTACCAGATCAAGAGGAAGAAGCGGGAGGAGTACGTGGATGACGACGTCCAGCTCAACCGCATTCTTATTTCCCTTGGAGCCGAGGAGCTCAAGCTCATCAGCATGCCCGACAAGAAGGAGGTGCCGACCGCACAACTCAAGGAGACTCTCGAACTGCTCGACAGGCTTGAGAAGTCCAGTGAGGCCGTGCGCCGACTTGGAGGGGAATTTGAGGCCTACCTTGGAGCCCGATCCAAAGAGGGTGTCCTTCCCTCCTACCTTGTTGTGATCCGATCGGGTAACGAGGAAACCGTGGAGTACTTCCACAACGAGAACGATCTCCGTGATTTCACCGCCACCAACATCGACCTCAACCTCTTTGATGCCGAACCCGCAGAGAATGAGACCAGTGAGAATGGTGAACCGCTCGTGGTCGAGAAGGCCGCCAAGGTTGATAAAAATGCACGCAGGAGGCGTGCACGCCTCGTTGAGATCCACCAGTCCAAGAGCATCGAGAAGCTGATCACAGAACTGGAGAAGAAGGGACTCAAGATCGAGCACTACGCCGACAGCAAGACCCCGCTCTTCCACATCGTTGATGGCGAGACCACGCACGAGATCTTCTCGATTCCCCGCATCCTTGAACTGGTCAAGGAGGTGGGACGGCGCGGTGTCCAGATCAAGCGATTCAAGGGACTTGGGGAAATGAATGCCAAGGAACTCTACGAGACCGCGATGAATCCCGAGCGACGCAGGTTCCTAAAAGTGGAGCTCAACGATGACAACTCCCTCGAGGCCGGACGCATGTTTGACATTCTTATGGGAGATGTGGTGGAACCACGCAGGATCTTCATCGAGGACAACGCCCTGAATGTTCGCAACCTGGACGTCTAAGGGGCATCTCTTAAACCCCTTGATTCCTTCCGGGAGCAGAGATCTCTTTCGTTACTGGGAGCGTCATGGAAGTCAGGTTTCTCCTTCTGTCAATGGTGCTGACCGCTTGTTTATCCCCCTCTCGTTCCAGTGCGGAAGACTTTGATGTCTACTTCGGGACTGGCGTCCCGAAGGGGAACGGTATCTACCGATCCACCTTCAACTCAGCCACCGGCAAACTGAGTCAGGCGGAGTTGGCCTCAAAAGTTGATTTTCCTGGTTTCCTTGCACTCACCGCTGACAAAAAAAGACTCTACGCGGTTGCAAAACTTCCGGAGGGATATGTAGTCATTGGCTATCACATCGGTACCAAAGGATCACTGACACCCTTCACCACGGCACTCAACCCTGGTGGTCGCGCCGTGCATGTGACCATTCACCCTTCGGGAAAATTCCTAGTCACGGCCCAGTACGACGGAGGATCCGTCGCCTTGTTCCCACTCGATACCGATGGACAACTTGGCAAACCCACTCTTTTCCAGCATGAGGGAGGCTCCCATGTCGTCAAGGGACGACAAGACTCCCCGCACCCACACTTCTGCTCCATCTCACCAGATGGTAACTTCGTTCTCGTTCCAGACTTGGGCTTGGATGGCATCGTGGCCTATCGCGTAAACCCAGAGAGAACAGGCATGGAGCGTTGCGGCTTTTTTCCCTCGATCAAGGGAGGAGGTCCCCGGCACATGAAGTTTTCGACCGACGGGAAACTTATTCATCTCATCAACGAACTCTCGCTCTCCCTCTCAACATTCCGGTGGGATGCCACACATGGAAATGCCACCCTCCTCGGCACGATCCCAACACTTCCGGAGAGCATCAAGGCAGGGGAAATCTTCAACTCCGCAGCAGAGATCCTGACGCATCCGGGGGGGAAGTTCCTCTACGCCTCCAATCGCGGTAACGACTCGGTGAGCGTCTTCAAGGTGGAACCGTCATCAAGGAATCCCGAGTTGATTCAGATCCAACCGATCCGCGGGGCATTCCCCCGCAATATCAATATCACCCCCGCGGGTGATTGGTTATTCGCCGCTGGAGAACACTCTGACACCGTTTCAGTCCACCGGATCGACCGCGAATCGGGAAAACTCACCTTCCAGACCGACGGCATGATCAACGTCCCCTCACCCATCTGCATTGTTTTTTCGTCGCAGCATTGAGAGTAAGATCTTTCTTGGTGTAGGAACTTTTATAGGAACGGCCTCACTCCTCAGGGCAGCCTCCGATAGAAGCGCAGGGCTTCAATCGGGACACCCAAGTCAGCCAGGGGATAGACCGCTCCGCCACCTCTTCCCGCAGGATCTCGGATCAGGTAGTCCACTCCCCTCTTTCCGACGATCACCACGAAATGGGTGATACCGTCTGGCAGTCGCAAGCGAACGATAACCGGATTTCTCTTTAAAAGGTTCCAATCTATCAGGGCGTAGGAGGGTAGATCCTCGTACGCCTTTTCCACCACCCCGGGCGAGAACAGGGCAGCCACCTCCCACCGGATCCATCCCCTCCCTTCGTAACCCTCGCTGAGCTTCAAAAAGCGATTCAATCGACCCGGGTTCAAATCCATTCCATAAAATTGCAAGACCATGGCGGCCGAGGTGATGGCACATCCTTCCCCACCAAGCGTGCCGGGGGAATCACCTAGGGAGTCACGAGACCAATTTGGATCAGCCTGGAAAAACTGCGGGACATTGATCAACCGCTCAACCGGAAAGGGAAGCCCACCCCGAGGGCTCAAAGGATGCCTCCAGAACCAGAGAGTCAGCAGAATCAGAAAGAGCAACAAGAAGACCGCGGCGATGCCACGGATGAGAATTGAGCGCCACAGCATCGTTGGCCCTAGGAGCTGCCTTTACCGCCACTCTTGCTTGAATCACTTTTTTTTAGAAAGGCCTCAAGCAGCGCTGGCCAACTTCCCACCACTCCCCGCTGTCCTGGTTGGAGGCCGAAGCCGTGCGGTATTCCCGGCAGGAGGTGCAACTCTGATTCCAATCCTGCGGCCTTTGCGGCTTCAGAGTAGCCTTGAGAGCTTGTCACTCGTTCAGGAAGATCCTTGTCACCGATCAGGACAAAAAAACGTGAGGATGGGGAGATGCCCCGTGGGATGGTGATCTCTGTTTTGAGGCCGCCCGGTGCATCCAGGTAGGCGGGATAGATCAGAATAATGTCTGAGAAAAGGACATCTTTCCCCTTTTCATGCACCAAGCGGGTCGCCAAGTGGCCACCAGCCGAGAACCCTATCACTCCCAGCGAATCGGTACTAAGTCCATACTCTTTGCCGTGAAGGTAGACAAGATCCAGGGCCTTGGTCGCATCCGAGAGCGCCTGAGGACGGACCGTGACGTCATCCTTTCCGATGGAATATTCCAAGATGGCCACGTCGTAGCCCAAGCCGTTCAGAAAATCGGCGACATTCAAACCCTCGTGCACGATCGCCAACCCCCGATAACCTCCTCCGGGGAATAGTAGGATGGTTCCCTTGGCAGGAGAGAGAGGTGTCCGGTGAAGCTGAAGATTCGGCTGGGAAACATTCAGTATACCGGGTGGCTTCCCCTCCCTGGGAAGCGTTGGATTGGGAGCCGTGGGGAGCGCCCTTCCATCAAGGTCAATCCTCCCTGCGTGAACCAGCGCTATATCTGCCGAAAGTGGCATGGGCGTGAGAAGGAAAAGAGGGATAAACAAAAGTTTGATGCAGGAGACCATCGGAAGAATACGGGAGGCGATGCGTTTCATCATTCCTGCAATAGCTTCTTGAGCGGAGCGGATCCATTCGTTTTATCGGTCGATTCAAACGCGGGACTCACAATGATCAGACTTGCCGAGTCGGCGGATTCGTTGATTCTCCTTACGAATGCAAGGGATGAATCTAAACATTGTTCTCCTTTTTTTATCTTTTTTTCTCCTCCCCGGATCCGTCGTCAGTGCCGGAGAACTCGATTACAATAGGATGGTTCTGGAATCCCTCGCTGCCATGCCCCCCGGCGGGGGGTACTCCACTTCGGGATCGGCCAATCATGCCCTGTCACGATCGGTATCCAGTTCGGGAGGCAGGCTGTTAATCACTCCCTCAGCAGCGATGCCAAGCTATTGCTCCGGGGCAACCTATCTCGTATTTCTCAAGGTGCTGGCCACTCTTCAGTCCCGGGGTCAACTCACGATCCCCCCGCAGCTTGTTACCCTGGTGAGACCATCAGGACAACCAGATGGCAGAGGTGTCTGGGGGCGCTGGAATGCCAACGGTCCGGGAACAGCGCGCCTCTTTTATGAACTCGGTCTTGGAGAAAATTTCACCGATCTATCCCGGGCCAGAGCGGGCGACTTCCTGAAGATCTTCTGGAACGATGGCATCGGTGCGAGCGAGCATGGTCATTCGGTCATCTACCTGGGGAAAGAATCAAAACAAGGCATCGAACTGGTGACCTTTTGGTCGAGCAACATCCCCGGTGGATTCGGGAGGAGATCAGTACCGCTGGCTAGGATTCATCGGATGCTCTTCTCACGGCTTGAGCATCCGGAGGCGATCCTTGAAGGCACCTCGCTTCCCCTCACCGACTCCTACCTGGCCTCGCTCGAACACCGCTCCTCCACATCAGCCGAGGTGGATCGCCTGTGCGGGCTTCGCACGGTGGAGAGCATACGCCATTAAGAGAAGTCCGGCAGCCATTAGGTAGCCTGCGGCACTCCAGACAATCGCACCACTCATCCTCTCCATCTGGGTTCCCCTCCCGTCACTCGAGAAGAGACCCACCATCAGGGTTCCTACAGCCCCGCCAACCCAACCCAGCGTATTCATCAGTCCGGCCACCGAGGAGCGTTCCCGAGGAACAACAAAATCAAAGACCGACGCAAAAATCCCCGCGTCATAGGCTCCCTTGCAGATCCCAAAACAGATCATGGAGGTGAGGAGCGCCCCCATATTCCCAGCCTTACCCACAGCCACGACACAGAGTGATCCAAGTAGAAGGGCAACTGCCTGCACGATCATCCTGGCGCCTCTGATTGTAATCGAGAGCCTGTCCGCCAGAATCCCGGAGAGAGGAGCGCTCACGGCACTTGCTATTTGGATGGCCGCCACAGCTGAGAATCCAGCCATCACAAGACTCAGATGAAACTTCTCGAAGAGGAAGGTTGGCGCCCAAACGAGAAAGATCGCAGCAACTCCGTTGGCGCAGGCAAAGGCAGCCATCAGCAGCAGTACACCGGGTTGGCGGAGAATTCCTCCCAGCGTCTGAAGAAACCCCTTCCGTAAGATATTCTTATCGTCTTCGGAACCTTCCGGAGCTTCCGGATCGTGTGGTTCCTTACCAGAAACAGGAAGTGAAGCTGGAAGATATTTACCGATCAGGAGAGCCGTAAGGATCCCCGCTATCCCAAACCCGTAGAGAGCCCAACGCCATCCGTATCGAACCGCCACGAACGCTCCGAGAGTACCCCCGGCAATGGTTCCAACATAGACGGCGGACTGGTGGAGCGAGAGTGCCGTGGAACGTGTTCGCTGCCAGTGCCAGTCACTTAGCAAGGACGTAGCAGCCGGAAAATAGACCGATTCCCCGAGACCAATCACCGCTCGGGTTGCGATGAACTGCCAACATTTTCCACACATTCCAGAGACCCCGGTCATCAAGCTCCAAAGCAGGCATCCTCCGATGATCAACCCCTTCCTTGGGTACCTGTCACCGGCAAATCCCGCAAAGGGGGAGGAAAAAGCGTAGACCCACATGAATGCACTCCCAATGAGTCCCAGCTGTGCCTTGGTAAATCCGAAGTCACGCTCCAGAATGGGAAAGAGCGAACTGATCACCTGCCTATCGGCATAGTTTAGGAAACAGACTAGCCAGAGCAGACCGAGGACTAGCCACTTTGACCGCGGTGACGTTCTGCCGGAGGAGAAAAATGACACGATGAGAGCCTACCCGGAGGAGATGGACTTGTGAAGCAGCGCGATACCGGGCAAAAGCCTTTAAATAGTCACTCCTCTATGTCTGGGGACCATAAACCAATATCTTCAGCGTGCGATCAAGGAGATCTTAAGGGGTGCGTTTCTTGATGTAGATTCCAGCACCCCAAGCTGTAGCACTCGCAATTTTACCATCGGCGGCTAATTGAAGGGATGTCCAAGTCTTATAGGGAGCATCCGTGAGGGCCCAGGTGTTCCCATAATTTGTTGAATAATAGATTCCGCCACTATTTGGGACGGGCGTGTTGTTGGTGTCCAACTGTTGATAGGTAGCTCCGAGCATATAGCGACCATCATTAGACACTGAAAAAAACAACCAATTAGCGGCAGCCGCCGCAACATTGGTAAAATGCACTCCATAGTCGTAGGAAATATAGATAAAGCCGGGATCGGCAGGTGCATTATTACAATTTTGATCACCTACAACTTGAATGCGACCATCTGCTGACATGGCAGAAGATGTGTAGTGCTGAACGGGTAGTGTTGTATTGGGAGACCAAGATCTTCCGTAGTCGTAGGAATTGAAAATCCGGCCTTCACGTCCATCAAGGTCCATCGTTCCGTCGATCTTAAATGAGACTGCAGTCTGGATGCGACCATCTGCAGAAACCGATACTCCCTGCCAACTATTGAAGGAGAATGTGTTTGTTTTCCAAGATTTTCCATAATCTTCGGAACGATAAATTCCGGTGATGAAGTTGTTGGTGTCATCATAACTATTGGCAACTGCCGTCTGATATTTCCCATTAGCCGACATAGCTATGGAGGTCCAATTAGCTACGGTGTTCGTTTTTTTCACAAACGACTCTCCAAAGTTATCTGATACATAGATGCAATCCCCTTCAGCAACAGCCGCTTGATATTTACCATTGGAACTCATTGCGACCGATGACCAAGCAACATTGAAATTCATGGCTGATGGTTTCCAACTCTGACCGAAATTGTGTGAAAGGTAGATATTACCTCCTACATCGGTTGATGGTGTGACTGAGGAGTAGGCTTTAACCACGGCAGTTTGATTCATGCCATCCTGAGAAGAAGCGATTCGTTCCCAGGCGTAGCTGTTTGTGGAGTTCCCTTGGTCAACAAGTTGCCAGAACTGAGATAAATTACTTGCAGGGGTTTTGGCATTCAGGGAAACGCCGGCAATTGAAACGATTAGGATACAGATGCTGATGGCGTTGTTTTTCATGGCTCACGAGTAGTGTATCTCATCATTACATCGACGCAAATAATGGAACCGACATTCATGCACTTTCCCAAGCGGCCTCACAAAACCCAGGTCAATCTCACATAAATACCCTTTTGGATTTTCTGATTTTTAAACAATGAAGAGAAAACACCAAATCATGAAAGAAGTTGCTGTTGCATTGTGCTGGAAGCCCCTTCCTGCCTAAATTTTATACAATGTTGCATCTGATCGGCCGGAAAGCACTCGACATTCTTTTTGGACTTGGCGACTACGCCCTCTTTACGGGGAGATCTTTCTACGCAGTGATGCATTCCAAGAGGATCTGGAGACGCTTTATCCGCTCTATCTACGAGCAGGGAACGGTCTGTCTGCCGGTGATTCTTATTGTGGGGCTCTTTACGGGACTCGTGCTCGGACTGCAGGGCTACCACATTCTGAACCGCTTCGGATCCGTGGGACTCTTGGGATCGATGGTTTCCCTGAGCCTTGTACGGGAAATGGCTCCCGTGCTCGCCGGCCTGATGCTCATCGGACAGTCGGGCTCGGCTTTGGCAGCGGAGTTGGGCATCCAGCGCAATAGTGAGCAGATCGTTGCCCTCGAAACGATGGGCGTCGAGAGCCATGGCTACCTGATCACCCCGCGTCTGATAGCCGCCCTGCTTGTTTACCCATTCCAGACAGCCCTCTTCGTGGTTATTGGATTTTGGGGAGGGAGCCTCTCTGGCTCCCTGCTACTCGGAGTCGACTCCGGCGTCTATTGGTCCTCCATCCAGAGGGCAATCGAATCCCGCGACCTGAGGGAATGTTTCATCAAGGCCGCCGTCTTCGGTATCATGTCCGTCAGCATCTGTGCCTACCAAGGCTTCCATGCCGATAGGAACCACTCGGATACCGGAGCCAGAGCCGTCAGCGCGGCCACCACCAGGGCCGTGGTGATGTCGAGCATCATGGTCCTGGTCGCTGACTACGTGGTGAGCTCCTTCTTCATCTAATGATCGCCTCCTCCACAGAGCCCCCTCTTCTCAAGGTTGATCAGCTTGCCAAGAGCTTTGGAGAACGTCCCGTGCTGGAGGGTGTCGACCTCAGCATCCCCCGCGGGAGTGTCTTTACGGTGCTTGGCCCGAGCGGCACCGGCAAGTCGGTCTTCCTGAAGTGTCTGGCAGGTGTCATGCAGCAGGACTCAGGGATGATCAGCTTCGAAGGGCGCCCACTTGTCGCAACTGACAAGGAGACCCTCACCGACTTTCGGAAGCGCTGCAGCTTCCTCTTTCAGAACAACGCCCTCTTCGACTCCCTCTCGGCCCTTGAGAATGTCTCCCTTCCCCTCGAGCAGACCACAAATCTCGATTCCCATGAGATTCAGAGACGGAGTATGGATGCCCTCTCCCAACTGGAACTCGAGAGCTTCCGCGACCGATTCCCGAGCCAAATGTCTGGAGGCATGCAGAAGCGCCTCGCCCTGGCACGAGCCATCGTGACCCGTCCCGAGTTGGTTCTTTTTGATGAACCCACGGCAGGGCTTGACCCGTTGCGCCGCAATGCCGTTTTCTCAATGATCGTGAAATACCAGCGCCGATTCAACTTCACTGCCCTGATTGTTACCCACGATGTGCCGGAGGCGCTGGTCGCAAGCAATCGCGTTGCACTCCTCAACGGGGGGAAGATTTGCTTCGAGGGGACACCGGATGACTTCTCCTCCTCGTTGGATCCTGTTGTCACCGGATACCGTGACAGCACCGATGCCCTGCGCGAATCGCTTGCCTCGATCAAGGGCCAAGCCCAACACATCTAACTTCCTATGAAAAACACCAAACTCCAATTCTTCGTCGGACTCTTCGTGGTACTCGGAATCGGTGCCATCACCTACCTCACCCTCAAGGTCGGAACCGGCTCCTTGATCCAAGGGGAAACCTACCAGATCGAATCCCGGTTTTCTAATGCCGGCGGCCTGCACTCCGGGAGCAGCGTCCTGATGTCGGGGGTCACCGTGGGACGTGTCGAAAACGTCAGGATGGAGCCTTCGGACTTCAGTGCGATCGTCACCATGAAGATCACTTCCACCCTCCACCTGCCGACCGACTCCATGGCCTCCATCAAGACCTCGGGCCTGATTGGGGACAAGTACGTGGCCCTCTCACCTGGAGCTGATGAAGCCATCCTTAAACCCGGTGAACGGATCACCCTGACAGAGTCGGCCGTCGACCTGGAGTCCCTGATTGGGAAAATGGCCTTCGGTTCCCTTGACAAGGAGAAGACAACAAAGGAAAAAGAGACATCTGCCAAACCATGAAGCGTAGCTACTTCCTCTTACTTCTCGCTTTCCTGACCCTGGTCATAAAGGCACCCTGTGCTGCGAATGATGATGCTCAGAATCAGCTAAAGCAATGGGTCAACCAAGTTACCGGCATCACCTCCCGCTCCAAGGATCGTGAAAGCCTCAGGAATAACGTCCGTCCGGTCTTGGAGCACATCATCAACTTTGAGTCCATGACACGCCGAGCAATCGGTCCGGGATGGCGCCAGTTCACACCCGCCCAGCAGAAAGAGGCCATCCGACTCTTCACCACGCTAATCATCCGCACCTACACCGCCAAGTTCACTCCGGGAGAAATCCCCTCGGTGTCTTTTAAGGGAGTCACCTCCCCCACTCCGGGACGTGTCGAGGTCTCAACAACAGCTCTCTACAAGGGGAGCAGCTACGACGCCATCTACCGAATGGAACAGAGCAACGGATGGCTCATCACAGACATCGTGGTTGAGGGGGTAAGCATCGTGGCCAACTACAGGTCCCAGTTTGAGTCCGAATTCCAGCAAGGCGGGGCGGCGGAAGTCCTCAATTCCCTGAACCTCTCCGTGAACACAAAACAATGAGTCTCCGAAAATTCTTGATGATTTCTTTGTTCGGAGCACTGTCGTTTTCGATTTCCTCCCATTGCAGCGCGGCGGATAAGCCGCCAAAAAAGGCTCACGTGAATGCCGTGACCACCGATGACGACCTGGACGAATACAAAAACGTGGGAACGATCCCGGACCCTGTCCAACCCTTCAACCGCGGCCTCTTCTGGTTCAATCACCAACTCTACCGCTACGTCATCAAGCCTATCTCCCGCACCTACGATACCATCATTCCCAATACGGTGCGCACCGGTATCTTCAACGTCTTCGATAACCTCGAGTACCCCGACCGCGTCGTGAACGACCTACTGCAGGCCCGCTTTTCCACGGCCGGCCTTGAGACAGAAAAGTTCTTAGTCAACTCGGTTGCCGGCGTCGGTGGGATTATCAAGGTCTCCAACCA
>WBXH01000014.1 GCA_008933015.1 Verrucomicrobiota bacterium
GGAACATCTAGGGAAAAAAGCTTCTGCTGGAGGTCGGGATCAGCACCCTGATGCAAGAGGAGCAGGAGCAGCTTATACTCGACCAACTCGTTATTGGGCTGCTCGATGAGGAGATTCCTGTAGTAGGTGATTGCAGGATCCCACTGCTGACGTAGCGCCAGGAGCGAGCCGATATTGTACTCTGCCGGGAAGAATCCCGGAGAGGCCTTCAGGGCCTCTTCGTAGCATTTCTGGGCGCTGGCGTAGTCCTTGAGCTTCGTCAGAATGGCGCCCTGGAGATTGAGGACCTGCGGATCATTGGGGTACTGCTGCAATGCTGGGGCCAGTGTCGCGAGAGCTTTCTGATACTGCTTCTCCTCCAATAAAAGCGCTGATGACTTGATGAGAAATCCGACATCAAGCGGCAGTGGGGCAGCAAGCACCATACTCCACGGGAGAACAACAAGGGCAAGCAGGCACAGAGCACAATAGCGCACTTGAACTAATCCCGGCGGGATTTCTCGAAATGTCTTGGGAGGGGAAGCTGTCATTGTCAACGATTCCCAAAGCATGAAGAGTGCCCTTGTGAAATGGCAACAAGTTCTTAGCGATATCCGCGTCAGGATCCCTTTGCTGGCACTCTTGCTTGCCCACATCCTTGTCATGGATTGGTGCCCATTGATGGCTGGCGAGCAGGTTGGGGGTAAAGAGCCCCCTCGAACCTTTGCCCAGACCATTGCGGTCGCTCTCCCGGAGCTGGAAGGCCCGATTACAGTCGGTATTTTTTCACCGGATGGTGAGATGATCCGACTGCTTTACAGAGATGCGGCGGTGGAGAGCATTCCCGCCGGCTTAAACGGGCTGATCATGACCTGGGATGGCAAGGATGACGAGGGCCTACCCGTATCCCCCGGAACCTATAGGGTCCGGGGCCTCGTTCACGGACCGATCACTTTCTCCGTTCGCCCATCGGTTGATCCTTCTAGCAAAATTTTCTCCTCCTTGAGCCCCTATTACTGCTTGGAAGCTCAGGCGCCCGAGGAGCCGCTGACGTCGCCCTTGCTTTCCGATCCAAGTCTCCCCTTCTATCCACCCATTACCGACAGAAACCACCTGACGATCCCGGCGGCAAAGGATGAGTTACAGGAGGTACAGCCATGGCTTCGCATAGAGGCAAGGATCAAAAACCCATCAGTGATGATCACTGCGGAGGGGCTTCCGCTCGCCGAATGTTCCCTCCCAATAGGTACCTCCCCATCACTTTCACCCCGTTCCTCTTCAGACAAAAATGCCCGTCTAAAACCCAGAAGCGTATCTCTTCACGAGGGCCCCATGCCCGGAACGGCCCAACTATCTCTTCGATATGCGGGGGGTACGGAGTCCTATTTCATAACGGGTGTCGATAAGATCGTCCCTCTGGAGGCTGGCACACTGGTGATTCCTCCAGCTGCTTTTCAATCCCCGCCGGTTGGGGAAGAATCCTGGCACTGATCATGGTGAGACATTACTCAGTTTTTTTTCAGAACGAACGGGCTTCCTTGATCTCCTCCTCGTCACATGATGTGTATTTAAGGGTCCCTCCTCCCTGCTTCGGTGCCTGGGCCACCTTTCTCCTCTTGTTGCTGGGTGCGATTGCTCCCCTCTACTCCGCACAGCAAACGACTCCCAAGGAAATCAAGGTGCCCTACGCCATGAACTGGGGAGATTCCGCCGACAAGGTCAGGGAGATGATCCACGCCGTCAAAGCGACGGAGACCGGCTTCACAGAAAAGGCTCCCGGCAAGGTAACGCTCGAGGCTAAAGGCCTCGCCGTCGGGGATACCCTGCTTCAAAAATCGATCTTTGTTTTTCGGGACGGGATGCTCATCGAGGTGGAACTCCAATATGCAGATCCCGCTTGGGATGAGGAAAAAACGCTCGATTTCTTTGACCGGACACGGCGTCGCGTCGATGAGCGTTACGGTCCCGGAACCCTTCTGGTGAACAAGGTCAAGGAACACCCCGCCGATTCCTCCGTACCGAAGGAGATGACGTACACACTGATCGCCTACCAATGGAGCCAAGCCACCATTTCCCTAGAGCTAACCTTTTACAGCGTGGCGGAAAACGAGCGTTCCTTCAGGCTGGTATCACTCCACTACAAGATGCCCTGACGGGTTGACGCCTTTCAGGCGATCTCCACAGGGCACTCGGGCAGGGCTTTCAGAAACGCTTTGCCATAGGGACGTGTTAGGATCCTGCTATCCAAGATCACGATCGTACCCTTGTCGGAACCGCTTCGGATCAGTCTCCCGACACCCTGACGCAACTTGAGAATCGCTTCGGGTAGGGAATAGGACTGGAAGGGGTCACCTCCTGATGACTGGATTTCCTCGAGCTTGGCCTCGGTCAGCGGGTGATCAGGTGTGACGAAGGGGAGTCGCGTGATGATCACGCTGGAGAGGGCTTCTCCCGGTAGATCGACACCGGTCCAGAAACTGTCGGTGCCGAAGAGGACGCTCTCGCCACCCTCACGGAAGGCCTCCAGCATCCTGGAACGTGAGATGCCGGCGCCCTGGACAATCAAATTCCACCCCTTCTCCTCAAAAAATCCCTGCATCTTGGCGGCCACTGCCTGCATAGTCCGATGACTTGTAAAAAGCACAAAGGCGCGAGCACAACTTTCCGCGGTGAAGTGGCCTATCCATTTCACGAGGGCATCTTCGTAGGCTGCGTCTTTCGGTTCCGGCATCTTGGGGACGAGGTGCAGCTTCATCTGCCGGCTATAATCGAACGGGGATCCCAACTGCAACGCGGGAACTTCGAGCGCCCCAACCCTGCCACGGAAATAATCCAACTCGGCGGATCCGACGGAAAGTGTCGCACTCGTCATCACGGCAGTGCTACCCTCACGGAAGAGAAGTCGTCCCAGTAGCGGAGCAACGGCCACAGGAGCGGCATGCAGACTACACCAGGTGGAGGTGCGACCGCTTCGCTCGACCCAGTAGACATGATCCGGGGCGTTCTGCGAGAGGAAGTCGGCCAGACCCGAGCGCGAAACCTTGAGCCGTGAGGCGACCTCGTTAAGCTCACCCTGCAATCCCTCGTCCTGAGCCTTGGCGGCGGCAGATCCGGCAGCTTCGACAAGCTTGGAAAGCCCCTCGGCAAGAGGACTCTCGGCGACCGCTCCGATGAGCTCGGCAGAGCGATCCTCACGGATACGGCACTCCCGGCCTTGTTTGAAGTTGCAGGCCCCGGCAAGGGCATCGAAGAAACGGTCCACTTCGGGAATGAGATCGGCCACCGCGCTGATCCCATCACCGTGACGCACCTGTTGCAGGAGCCCCTTGCGCGTCCGAGGGTTGTAGAGCCGCTGGAGCGACTGGCGCAGGCCATACTGCGAGAGGGAGAAGCCGAGGTGCCGGGAAGCGACCTGCTCCACGGTGTGCGCCTCGTCAAAGACTACGAAATCATCTGGGAAAAGATACCCTGATCCACCCTCCTCGGGTTCACCCAGCAGCGTGAAGAAGAGCGTGTGGTTGAGGACCAATACCTGAGCTGACTGTGCCCGCCGCCGGGCAGCCTGGTAAAAACAGCCGGAATCCCGACCGCAGGTCTTCGGGGTGCAAAGATGCTGTTCACTGCAGACCTGTGACCAGAGTTGCTGGGGAGGCTCAAAGGGGAGGTCACTCAGGGAGCCATCGGAGGTCGTGGCGGCCCACTCGCGGATACGCTCCAGGTCGGGCTTCTCCTCGTTCGTAAAGAGATCCCCCCCATGCCTGACGGCTCGGGCCAGTCTGACAGGACAGACGTAATTTTGCCGCCCCTTAAGCAGGACCGCCTCGAAGTCATCACCAAGAAGTCCCCTGACCAGCGGGATATCCTTGTAGAGAAGTTGCTCCTGTAGGTTGATTGTGTGGGTGCTGATGAGAGCCTTGTGACCGGTCCGCCGCGCATGAAGAACGGCCGGCATCAGATAAGCCAGCGACTTGCCCACACCGGTTCCCGCCTCGACCACGAGATGGGTGCGGCCCTCCAGAGCTGCGGCGACGGCTGCGGCCATCTGCTGCTGTTCCGGCCTCCATTCAAATCCCCGGATCGCCGCGAGCTTGCCCTTGGGGCCAAAAAGCTCCCCTACTTCACGGGCAAACTCGCCTTGCAGGGCCGATGCGGCGGGATGGTACTCCTCGTTGAGGGAAATCATGGGTGGAGAGGTGCGTTAATTGCGGTTGCAGGATACGGAGGAGAAGGGTCAGAATCTCGTTCTTTCCGGTCTCCTGCAATGGGTTTCTGCCGGGAACTTCCATGACGCTTCTCGACAGGTATCTTCTTCAAAAATTTCTGGTTCCCTTTCTCTACTGTGTCTCCGGGTTCATCTCCGTGTGGCTCGTGTGGGATCTGAGCGTCAACCTGCCCGACTTCCTATCGGGTCATTCCAGGCCGTTAACCATCATCCGCTTCTACCTACTTCAGATCCCGAGCGTGCTCGTCCTGAGTGTCCCTGTGGGACTGCTGCTGGCACTTCTCTACACGCTAACCCAGATGTCCCGCCGCAATGAAATCATCTCGATGCTCTGCGCGGGCCGGAGTCTCTTCAGAATTTTCATCCCTCTCTTTGCCTTCGGCCTCCTGATGACGGGCCTGCTGGCGCTCCTGAACTATCAGCTCGCACCCCAAGCGGGATCCGTCAGGGATAAGATCAAGGATGAGATCAAGTTTGGCACGAAGCGCTTCAATGGCATCAGCAACCTGCTTTTCAGGAACCGTGAAGACCGGCGCCTCTGGTTCATTTCAGCCTTTTTCCCGGATGCAAATCAGGTGGTACGGCTTGAGATCATCCAACAAAACGAAGAGGGCGTCGTGTCGGAGAAGTGGTACTCACCACATGCCTTCTACGTTCCTGACACCAAGACATGGGTGCTTGAGCAGGCCCGCCATGTCACCGTCGACGCATCCGGCAATCTCGTCACCACGGAGGACTCCCCCCGCCTGGAGATCAGGACGTGGAAGGAGACACCCTGGAAAATCGCGAGCTCTCTCATGAACTCCGAGTTCCTGGGGCTGCCGGAGTTGAGCGATTACCTGCGCTACAATGCCGAATTTCCCAAGACCAGATTGGCACCTTTTGTCACCCACTGGCACTACCGCTCAGCATTGCCCTGGATCTGCATGGTGGTGATCCTTCTCGCTGGGGCCATGGGGGTTGTCACGGGACGGCGCGGAATCATGGGAGGCATCACCGTGGCGATCGGGCTTTTTGCGGCGATGATTTTTTCCAGCAGTCTGTTTATCGCGCTGGGTAAGGGTGACAGGATTCCGGGGTATGTCGCTGCCTGGGGGCCGGTCGTTATTTTTCTCCTGATCGGCATCTACCTCTTCTGGATCAAGGCAACCGGGCGCGAGTTTCCGAAGTTCCGATTGCCCGGCTTCTGAGCCGCGATTACGTTCAGGCCATGCAACAGGAATGGAACATCAAGTTACGGTCGGCCGTCTGTGTCGCAACAGGCCGACCCTTCGCTGAGGGGGAAACCTTTCACACCGCACTGTTCCTCACCGGGGAAGGTTTCCAACGTCTGGATCTTAGTGAAGAAGCATGGACGGTAAGGGGTGCCGACCCAACTGCGGAGAGGCCCTTCTCTTCGTGGCGTTCCAAGTTCGAGCCGCCAGCCCCACCGCCCAAAGAGACGTTGCGACGCGACGATGCTGAAGGCATGCTGCGCCGCCTGATCGAGGAAAATGATCCGGCCCATACGAATGCCCGTTACCTTCTGGCTGTCATGCTGGAGCGGAAGAGGGTCCTTCGACCCCAGCCCTCGGCTGACAGCGGGACGCTGATTTACGAGCGGGCCGGCACAGGTGAAACCTTCATCATCACCGACCCTGATCTCTCCCTCTCTGACTTGGAAAAAGTTCAGATCGAGGTCTCCGCTCTGCTGACCGGACTCTCCGAGCCCCTTCCCAGTGCACCCGGAGATTCCACGGCCATGGTTGACCAAGGGGAGCCCGCTCCTAGCATCTCTCCGGAAGAGACCGAATCCGCGGCGTCGGCTTAGCCCACCCTTAGCGTCACGACGCCCGTGGAGAGCTCAGAACCCTTGGAAGGGGTCGCTTTTTCAGAAGAGGCCGCTTTCCCCCCGAAGGCCACCCTCCCACTCTTCCTCGCACCGATGGCGGGAGTAACCAATTCCGTATTTAGGAGAATCTGCCGTGAAAAGGGAGCCGATATCCTGACCACGGAATTCGTCTCTGCAGACGGGATCATGCACCGAAATGCACGCACCCGAAGCTATGTTGAGTTCACCGAGGCAGAGCGTCCGATGGGCGTGCAGCTTTTCGGAAGCGATCCCGAACGCCTCGGTGAAGCCGCCAGGCAGGTGATCGACTGGGTACATCCCGATTTTATCGACATCAACTTCGGCTGCCCTGCCAATAAGGTTGTCTGCAGGAACGGGGGCTCCTCCCTCCTACGCGATTGCCCTCTGCTTGAACGTGTGGCGGATGCCGTCGTGCGTGCCTGTGCACCCCTGCCGGTCACAGCGAAGATCCGTATCGGCTGGGACGAAGGCTCCGTCAATGCAGTCCAGACTGCCAGATTGCTGGAAAGCGCAGGCATCCGTCGCGTTGCCGTGCACGGACGAACCAGGGCCCAGGGATATTCCGGAAGCGCCAACTGGGATGTGATCGCCAAAGTGGCTAGCGCAGTCTCCATCCCCGTGATCGGGAACGGGGACATTGCAGATGGACAGATTGCGATGGAGCGCCTGAAAAGCGGCGTGGCAGGACTCATGATCGGGCGAGCTGCCATGACTAATCCCTGGATCTTCACGGAGATCCGCTCAACGCTTACGGGAAAGTCGTTCCATCCCCCATCTCTGGAAGAGAGATGGCAGCTCGTGCGTCGTCACTGCGCGGAAGAGGTGTCAGGGCGAGGGGACGAACGTCAGGCCATGCAGGGAATGCGTTCACGTCTGATGGCCTACACGCGTGGGATGCAGGCCGCCAAACCCCTTCGGGCAAGCCTTTCGGCCATCTCTTCACTCATGGAACTCGACGACCTAATTGCAGGGCATCTCCGCGAACACCCGGGGATCACTCCCCCGCTTCCGCCTGATCGTTAGTACGGCTTCGGGCGCTGCACAAACCCCTCTTCGTGCGGTGAGCCACGAAGCTCATGAAACGCCCCGCCTCTTCGCTCCACTCAAACGATTTGCCAGCCTCAATAGCCTGCTCCACGTTGAGGCCGCTTCGGTAGAGCAGTTTGTAGGCTTTTTTCACGTCGGCCCGCGACGCGCTGCTGATGCCCTTGCGCCTCATTCCCACGGCATTGAGACCGCAGACCACATTGATGATGATGCCGACCGTGTAAGGCGGGATGTCCTTGCTCCACGCCGTGCCGCCTCGGATCATGCACATCTCGCCGACGCGCAGGAACTGGTGGAAGACGGATCCGCCTCCCAGCACCACATCATCCCCGACCTCGACATAGCCGGCCAGCAGGCAGTTGTTGGCCATGATCGTCCGATTGCCGACCGAGACGTTGTGTCCAAGATGAACTCCGCCCATGAGCAGGTTCCGATCGCCGACACGCGTCAGTGATCCCTCTTTGGATCCTCTGTGAATGGTGACGTGTTCTCGAAACGTGTTGTCGTTCCCAATCGTAACGCCGCTTGTGATCGAGGCGTTGTGATCAAAATCCTGCGGTGCAGCGCCGATGACAGCCCCATAGCCGACAAGGTTGCGATCACCCATCGTCACGTTATTGGTCAGAATCGCATGAGCTTGGACGACGCAATCATCACCAAGGGTAACTCCCTCCTCGATAATCGCATAGGGACCGACCTCTGTATTTCTTCCAAGCCGGACCTTGGGACTGACAAGTGCTGTGGGATGGATATTCAAGGGATGCAGGGCGGGCTTTTTCACACACCCGACTCAAGAGACATGTCGGGCTATGATGCTCAAGAAATTCGGCGGGTCAGGAGAAATTGTCAACCGAAGAGCTGATGCCCACTCTTGCCTATCAATCGTGTAAGAAAATCACGGGAAGGAAAATGGTAAAGGTGGAGCCCTCTCCCGGGCTGCTCTCCAAAGTCACCCTTCCCCCGTGCGCCGTGACGATATTCTTGACGATGGAAAGACCGAGTCCCGTGCCACCTGTCTGCCTGGCTCGGTCTCCTCCAACTCGGTAAAAACGCTCGAAGAGGTGCGGCTGATCCTGAAGGGGAATACCGGGCCCATTATCCCGGAATCGAATCGCCAGATCAGGCCCCTCGCGTATCGCGGTGATCGTGATCTCTCCCCCAGTGAGAGCGCCGTGACGCAGGGCGTTCGCCAACAGGTTCGAAAAGGCTTGCTCGATCCGATAGCCTTCCACATCCACGTGGGGAAGAACCTCGGGCATCTTCAGGGCGACCTGGGCCCCGCGCTCGGCGATCTGACCCTCCAACTGCTGGATCACCTCACGAAGGAGTCTCCCGATATCCGTCGGCGCGGTCTCGAGTCGGAGACCCCTCTCCTCCATCCTGCTGATGGTCAGAAGATCGTCGATGAGGCGGTTGAGCCTCTCGCCGTGGCGCTGCATGATGGCGATCGACTTGCGTTGCATTTCGCGGCTTACGCCCTTCTCCCCAAGGGTCTCGAGGTAGCCGTTGATGACGGAGAGGGGGGTGCGGAACTCATGGGTGACATTGGCCACGAATTCACGGCGCACAGCCTCAAGTTCACGGAGTCGGGTCACGTCGTAGAGCACCAGCAGGAGGCCGTCGGGGAGTTCCATGGAGGGAGCCTTCAGTGCGGCCGCTGTCACCACGAGGTGACAGCGCTCACCCCGTCCGGGGATCCCGAAGGTCAGCTCGCCTTGCTGAACCTCGCCGGTGCCGACAGCACGCTGAGCCACGCCGAGGAGTTCATGACTCATGAATACCTCGTGGAGGAGGAGACCTTCCGTCACACCCTTGAGATTGAACATGCTTGCGGCGGCCTTGTTCACGAGGCGGATCTTAAGGTCCGAGCCGGTGATAACCACACCCTCCGTCATGCTCTCAAGGATCATGGAAAGGCTGAACTCCTCCTCGGCAAGCAGGATCTTCTGACGCGCCAGCATCTCCGCAATGAGGCGTAGATTGTTCGACGCGTCGCGCAGAAAGTTAGATCGTCCGGTCAGGATGACCGGACGGTAATCCCCATTCGCTATCCTTCGAATCACCCCAAGTAACTCCATGACGGGACGGATGGCCAACAGCATGGCTAGGCCGATGAGCCCAAATCCGAGGACTGCAATCACGGCCATCTCGAGCAATCCCTTCATCAAGGTTTGCCGGCAGGGAGGATAAACCGATAACCCTCGCCCCGCACCGTCTCGAGGTACATGGCGTGATCACCGAGCTTTTCCCGAAGCCGCCTCATATGGGTGTCCACGGTGCGGGTGTCAATGGTGACGCTATACCCCCAAACTTCCTGAAGCAGGTCTTCACGTGACTGGATGGCTCCTTCCTTGCCGAGTAGCAGGGAGAGCAGTTTGAACTCGGTCGAGGTAAGATCAAGGCGCTTCCCCTCCAGTGTCACCTTGAGCGCGCCGCGATCCAACACGAAGGGTCCGGCCATGGTTTTTTCAGACGCAGGTACCGATGAACTGCGTCGCAGGAGTGCCTTGATGCGTAGGACCAACTCGCGGGGGCTGAAAGGCTTCGGCAGATAATCCTCGGCTCCCAGTTCCAGTCCCTTGATCCTGCTTTCGGCCTCGCCTTTGGCGCTCAGGATCAGCACTGGTATGGATTCGGTCGTCGGATCGGATTTCAATTTTTTCGCCACTTCAAATCCATTCATCCGTGGCAACATGATATCGAGCACGACGGCATCGGGGCGTTCCTGATGCACCATGGCCAACCCCTCGGCCCCATCTAAAGCGTGAAGCACGCGATACTTTGCCTTTTTTAGGTGGTAGCGGACCAGGTCAGCTACATCTGCTTCGTCCTCTATCAGTAAAATGGTTTCGGGCATCGGTAGAGTGGTTAGCGTGATGTTGGTTCGGCTGATAAGGAGCTACCCGACTCATCTCCCCGAAGCAAGTGGCAAGAAACGCTTTCCGAGGGCCCGCACCAAAAAAAGCGGGCCACCTGTTTGCCGCACCGGAAAAAACCAAGAAACCGATGCGAGGTGGCCCGCTTCCAATGAAACCCTGTTAATAGAGACCACCCAGCAGCCATTCCGTTCAAAAAAAATTTATTCGCCTGTTTTTTGCTCCTCCCCATGCTAACTAGGAATCTGTCTTCGCAGCCCGAAGACCCTTTTTTCATGAAAACACTTGGCGTATTGACATCCGGTGGTGACGCCCCGGGAATGAATCCTGCACTCCGTGCCGTGGCCAGAACCGCTTTTGAGAACGGTTGCCGCGTCGTCGGGATCAATAACGGCTACGACGGCATCTTCGACGGGAACGTCGAGGAACTGGGTGGCCGGCTACTTTCGGGCATGATCGACCGAGGTGGAACCATCCTCCAATCCAGCCGCTGCAAGCGCATGTACACGCCCGAAGGCATCGACGAGGCACGGCGGCGCCTTCAGGAACTCGGGATCCACGGCCTTGTCGTCATCGGAGGCGACGGCTCCCTGACCGGAGCCCAGGAGCTTTCCAATCGCGGCATGCCCGTGGTGGGCATCCCCGCTAGTATCGACAACGATATGGCGGGCACGGAGATGGCAATCGGCGTGGACACCGCCGCCAACACCATCATGCAGCTGATCGACCGTATCCGTGACACGGCACGCTCCCACCGACGCTGCTTCCTGATCGAAGTGATGGGCCGCAACTCAGGCTACCTGGCACTAACGACGGCCATCAGTTGCGGGGCCGAGTTCGCCGTGATCCCCGAATATTACTGCAACATCAAACGGATCGTCACCCAGTTGCACGAGCGCTACCAGCAGACCAGGGATAACTCCATCATCGTGCTTGCCGAGGGTGTCTGCGACGCCGACACCTTCATCCAACGCATGGTAGCCGAGCGTGGCTCGGAGTTTGAGCAGGAGGTCCGCAAGACAGTCCTCGGCCATGTCCAGCGAGGCGGTATTCCGACCCACTTCGACCGGATGCTCGGCTCCCGCTTCGGAGAACTTGCCGTCACCGGTCTTCTCCAGCAGGAAACCGGCTGCATGACATCGCTCTCCAAGGGCCGCACCACCCTCGTCTCCTTTGACCAGGTGATCGGCAAGAAAAAGCATCCTGCGCCCGAGCTGATCAGGTTGGCACGCAACCTTCAGATCGACTTTGGTGATCCCACCGAAGTCTGAGAAAAACGCCGGCTCCCTGGTTTCTTAACGATGGATACGCTCCTCACCATTTCCATCGGCCAGTACAGCGCGGTGGAGCTGATGCTCAAGCTCTGCGTCGCCTTGATGGGCATGCTCGCCTTCCTGCTCGTGGCATCAGTCTCCTGCGTGCCTCGGGAGGCTAGGTTTCCACTTCTTCTGGGGGGAGGCGCCCTGGCTGTCGCCACATGGTTTGAAACGGGCGTATGGATCGGATGGAGAGAGGCCTTTGAGTTGGCCGGCACCTCCTACTGCGTGACCGGTCAACTGCTTGCTGGCGAGGATCGAGTGTTGGCGTGGGCCGTAGGAGTCCCTCTGATTCTGCTTTCCTTAGGCATGACCAGCTTCACTTGGGGCAAGGCGGGCAACCATCAACTCGAGCGCCTGGCGATGCTCCTGCTTCTGCTGGCCATAACCTCTCTTTTCTCAATCATCTTGGCGCTGCTCACGCTCGCCTGCGCGGCGTGGCTGCTTTGTATCAAGATCCCTCGCTCTGCCTCCAACTCCGTGAAACAGAGCCCTATTTCCGGGATGAAGTGGGCACTCCTCAGCATTCTTCTCTCGGAACTGATTCTTTTGCTCAGCTCGTATCACTTTATTCCAACAGCGAAAACCGCTGATGCCACGCTTGTTCGTGGTGAAATCATCCGTGGCGTTGCCGATCTCCTCTACTTTGTGATCCCTGGCATCGCCCTGCTGATGAGTGGGATAGGGTTCAGGACCAACGAAGCCGAGCCAGTCTCAAATCCTCTTCCTCAAACATTCTCTCTAACACCTCTTCAAGCTCTTCCAAATCCTCTTCCTGTGAAGGAAAAGAAATCGCGCGCTATCGAAAAACCCGATCCTCAGACCGGGCTCTTCGGATAGTAAGCACTTACAGAAGCACTGCTCCCTTACAAAGCAGGATAGTCCGTATATCCCTTCTCGGTGCCTCCGTAGAACGAAGCCTCGTCAGGTGCATTAAGAGTCGCATTCCGCCGGAACCTTTCGGGAAGATCGGGATTGGCAATGAAAGGAACGCCAAAGGCGATCGCGTCAGCCCAACCCTCTGTCAGGGCCTTATTGCCAGTCTCCCAATTGAATCCTCCTGCCGAGACGATTGCCCCTTTCCAGAAGGGTCGCAGCTCCCTGGGGCCCACCCCCTCCTTGGCTCCGTGTGCGATATCTTGCGCGGTGACTTGGGTGATATGGGCATAGGCCAGATGGAATGCGTTCAGCTCTTCCAGCAGATGTCCAAAGGTTGCGAGCGGATTGCTGTCGTGCATATCGTTGAAGACACCTCCGGGGGAGAGGCGAATCCCAACGCGGTCGGCACCCCAGATGTCGACAACCGCCTCGGTGACTTCCAGCGTCAGCCGTGCACGGTTCTGCACGGTTCCCCCATACTCGTCGCCACGGTTGTTGGTTCCATCCCGGAGAAACTGGTCAAGCAGGTAGCCGTTTGCGTTATGGATCTCGACGCCGTCGAATCCCGCCTCCTTGGCAAGTCTGGCTCCATGCACATATTCGGCCACGATTCCGGGGATCTCGGAGGTCTCGAGCGCACGTGGGGTGACATATTCCTCCATGGCCGTTCCAGTGAAGACATGTCCCTTGGGCTTGATGGCGGAGGGAGCCACCGGCTGGGTCCCATCCTCCTGATACGCAGGATGGGAGATCCGACCGACATGCCAGAGTTGGAGATACATGTGCCCTCCCTTGGCGTGAACCTCACTGGTGATCTTTTTCCATCCCGCTACTTGCGCCTCGGTGTGGATGCCGGGAGTGTTCGGGTAGCCGTAGCCACTCGGGGAGACCGAAGTCGCCTCAGAAATGATCAGGCCAGCCGAGGCCCTCTGGGTGTAATACTCCACGTTCAGGTCATTGGGCACGTGGCCTTCCGAAGCACGGCACCGCGTCAGCGGCGCCATGAAAATACGGTTGGGGAGGGCGAGGGGGCCGAGTTGAATCGGTGAGAGGAGCGTGGTCATGGTCTGGATCCTTGGGACGTCTTGCTGCTCAGAAAGGAAGTCCCGGAATACCGAGCCCAGCCGTCAGTTTGCCCATCTCGTCGCTGGCCAGTTTCTTGGCATCGCCGGTCGCCTGGCGCACGGCGCTCAGCACAAGATCCTCGAGAAGCTCCACGTCATCTGCGCTCACAACCTCAGGAGAGATCTTGATGGAGAGGATATCGCCCGATCCGGAGGCTTTGACCGTCACTTTACCTCCCCCGGAAGTCGCTTCGACCTCGCGCTTGGCAAGATCTTCCTGAATCTGGGCCATCTTCTTCTGCGCATTCGCTGCAGCGCTCATCATCTTTGCAATGTTCATGGTTTGGTATGATTGGTTGGTTGGTTGGGTCGGATTCTTGCAAATCAGGCGCCGGGTGATTTTTCGCCTGTTAAGATCTCTGCTTTGAAGATTTCCAGCGCCTTCTTGATCAGGGGGTCATTCTTGAAGGCCTCCAGTTCCTCAGCGCTAATTTCGGGGGGGGGCTCGGGGGTGGGCGTCTTTGGATTGGAAGCTGAAGAGGAGGAGGCAGGAGTAGGAGCGGCCTTCTCACTCGGTTTTGCTCTCGGGGGAGGCACAGGCTCTGGCATGGGCTCGGGGGCTGGAGGTTCGGCCCCGCTGAAGCGGCACTCGAGGGATATTTTCTTCCCGAGGTCGGTGGAGAGCAGCGCCTCGATTTTTTTGACCGCCTGAATCCAAAAGAGGGTCTGTGTTTGGGCTTCAAGGGATGGAGGAAACTCAACGATTAGCCGATCCCCTTCAATTTCCAGGAAATGACCATCCTCAAGCCATCCGAATTTCAAGGGCGATTCGGAGGCCAGCAACATGGCAACCGTGTGCCAAGGATCCGATGTCGGAGCTGCGGTGGAAGCAGCTTGTTCTTCCGGCTCGGTAGTGGCTGGCCCTACTGCGATTTCGTCCCCCATGAAAAGGGTTGGGACTGTCTCAGCCTTGAAGGCGAGCGCGTTGTTTTCGTCCTCTTTTACGGCCTTCTTGAGAGCTTCTTTCTTGGCTTCCTCGTTGGATTCTTCCTCGATCACTGGAAGCTCTTTTTTGGGTGAGGCGATGAAAGCTGGTTTTGGCACCGCAGCAGATGCCGTCACCTTTGTGATCGGTCGATCGGGAAGCGGGGCACCGCCACGAAGGGCCGCGAGGGCATCAATCACGTCACTCAGACTAGTCTCTTCCAACAGATGCACCCCCTTGATCAGGGCGACATCGAGCTGGAGCTTCTTATCGGTTGCCCAGCGCATGCGACCCTCGGACTCACCGAAGTGATCGAGCAGGACAAGCAGCTTTTCCTGTGAAATCGACTCTCCCAGTCGCCCTTCCTCAGTCTGCTCAACCGTGGCAGGGTGCGCCTTTGCAATCAGGACATCGCGCAGGAGGCTTACCAGTTCTGCTAGCAGTCGCGAGAGATCCTTGCCTGCCTCGGCCTGATCCCTCACCAGCGCAAGGGCTGATGGTGTGTTGCGCGCCAAGAGTGCGGCGGTCAGCGAAATGACCGTCTCCCGTGGCGTGAATCCAAAGACCATCTGGACATCGCTGGCCGTGATCGTGGTGCCACAGAAAGCGATCACTTGGTCGAACATCGACTCGGCATCCCTAAGGGCACCATCAGCTCCTCGGGCGATCGCGTCGGCAGCAGCAGGATCGAGGGCCACTTTCTCCTCTTTCGCGATGTAGAGGAGATGCCCGGCGATCAACTCCGGGGTCAACCTGCGGAGGTCGAAGCGCTGGCAACGGCTCAGGATCGTAGCTGGAACTTTCTGCGCCTCGGTCGTGGCGAAGAGGAACTTCACGTGCTCCGGCGGCTCCTCCAGCGTCTTGAGAAGGGCATTAAAGGCTGCCGTGGTCAGCATGTGCACCTCGTCGATCAGGTAGACCTTGTAGGGGCCGCGAGCCGGTGCGTAGGCGGCATTCTCACGGAGCGTGCGGATGCTCTCCACGCTGTTGTTGCTCGCCCCATCGATCTCCATCACGTCAAGGCTGCGTCCCTCGGCGATCTCGATACAGGCGTCGCAGGTCCCGCACGGATTGTCCGTCGGCCCGTTCAGGCAATTCAGGGCCTTGGCCAGGATGCGCGCCGTCGAGGTCTTGCCGACCCCACGGGGACCCACAAAGAGATAGGCCTGCGCAAGTCGGCTCCCCTTGATCGCATTCTGGAGGGTGCGAGTGATGTGCTCCTGACCAATCACCTCCTCGAACTTCTGCGGACGGTATTTTCTGGCAAAGACGCGGTAGCTCACAGGCGTAAGAATTTACCGATGCCCCTCAGGAAAGTCGAGAGGGTGTCGCAGAAGATTAAACCCCCTTAGAATCCTGACGGACCAGCCTGAGAGCCTCCTCGACGGTGGTCATGAATTGGGCCGGAAAGATGATGGTTGAGTTCTTCTCGGTCGCAATCTCCGCCATGGTCTGGAGGGTTCGCAACTGCAAAGCCACAGGATGGGCCGAGATCACATCAGCGGCCTCTCCGAGTTTGGTGGCTGCCTGGTATTCCCCTTCGGCGGCGACGATTTTGGCCCGGCGTTCGCGCTCGGCCTCCGCCTCCTTGGCCATGGCCCGCTGCATGTTCTCAGGTAGGGTGATGTCCTTGATCTCAACTGCGGTCACACAGGTGCCCCAAGGTTCGGTGTGGGTGTCGATGACCGTCTTGATCTGCTCGTTGATATTTGCGGTCTCGGCCAAAAGTTGATCGAGCGAGAAACGGCCGACGACATTCCTCACGGTTGTCTGACTGATCTGATTGATCGCATCATAGACCCGCTCGATCCCGATTACGGCCTTCTCCGGGTCTGAGATCTGATAATAGGCCACGGCAGCGATATCGATGGAGACATTATCCTTGGTGATGATTTTCTGCGAGGGGATCTGCATCGTTACCGTCCGCAGAGAAACGCTCGTCATCGTCTGAAAGGGTGTGAAGATCATCGTGATGCCCGCCTGTCGGACCCCTGAAAATTTGCCCAAGGTGAAGACAACCCCTCTCTCGTATTGCATCAAAATGCGGATCGAACTGAGCAGATAAATGAGAACAAGGATCAGAGGGAGGAGAATGATCATTGCATTAAGCTAGTGTGTTCGGTTCGACTGTCGAGAGATCAGATTTGGGAAGGATTCAGCGGAGATCCTTCACATAAGGTACAGGAATTTTGGACCAGGAACACGGTCTTCAAGCGAGGCTGTGTATCTTATATTGCGAGCGCAGGAGAACAATGCCCCGCGCCAAAATCCCAAGCCTTCTCTTATTCTTCGCCGAAACGGGTCGAAATCAGCTGCTCCAGCTCGGTCAAAACCGACTCGGCATCCTCACCCTCGGCGATGACCCGGAGGACCGATCCCTTACCGGCAGCGAGCATCATGAGTCCCATGATGCTCTTGCCGTTCACTCGCTCTCCATCCTTCTCGACCCAGACCTCGGATCGGTAGCGGCTGGATGTTTTGACAAAGAGGGCTGCCGGACGAGCATGGAGACCGTTGCGGTTCTTGATGGTCAGGTCCTTGGTGGCTGAGGGTGCGTCGCTTGGGTTGCTCATTTCTTAAGGCGTTCCTTGGTGGGCGTCATTGCCCGGAGAAGTCGTTCGTTGAATTCACGCGCCGTGTCGTGGCCCATCGCCTTGAGTTTCTGGTCGAGGGCCGCAACTTCCACGAGCCTGGCTAGGTCGCGTCCTGGTCTAACGGGGATAGTCACGTGTGGAATAGAAATGCCAAGGATCTCATAGGCATCCCTGTCGAGACCGATCCTATCAATATCCTCGACGTCGTGCCAGTCCTTTAGAGTGACAACGAGATCCAACTGCTTCTCGGGACGGACGGAGCCAGCACCAAAGACGGCGGCTACATTGATGATGCCGATACCGCGCACTTCCATATGAAAGCGTGTCAGTTCCTTGCTATTGCCGATCAGCTCCCTCCCCTCCAGATTACGAAACCGGGTGATGTCATCACTGACCAGACTGTAGCCGCGCTCAATGAGCCCAAGGACGCACTCGCTCTTGCCGATGCCGCTACTCCCCCGGATGAGGACTCCGATCCCCATGATGTCGACCATGCTTCCTTGTTCGGAAGCCACAGGGGCAAACTCATCTTCCAGGGCAATGGTGGCCGAATTGATGAATTTCATGGTGACCAGCGGTGTCCGGAAGACGGGGATCTCGCGTTTTGTGGCAAGATCAAGGATACCATTCGGAAGGGGGAGACCCCGGGCAATAATGAGACAGGGTATCTGCTGCTCGAAGAGCGCCTCCAACTTGGCTGCCCTCTCCGCAGCAGCGAGACTCCGGAGGTAGCTCAGTTCGGCGTGGCCAGCCACCTGAACACGCTTGGAGGCAAAGTAGCGGAAGAATCCTGCCAATGCGAGACCCGGGCGGTTGATGGTCGGTTCCTCGATGATCGACTCCATGCCGGAGGAGTCTCCCATGAGCTCGAGCCCAAGGGCGGGCCCGTGGTTGGCAAAGAAGGTCCCCACGGTCAGCGCCTTGGCCTTCTGCGTCGAGGATGTCTTGGAGCGTGGCATGCGATAAAATCTTACTTTTAAAGTCTCTGTGTTCTTTTCGGAGCCTACATGGCAAAGGACTCGCCGAGGTAGAGCTTGCGGCTAATAGGATCATGCAGGAGGAAGTCCTTGTCGCCCTGGCTCTCGACACGACCCTCGAAAATGAGGTAGGCGCGGTCCGTGATGGCGAGGGTCTCACGGACGTTGTGGTCGGTGATGATGATGGCGAGCCCCATGTCACGCAGGTCGGAGATGATCTGCTGCACATCGTAGACCGCGATCGGATCGACCCCGCTGAAGGGCTCGTCGAGCATGAGCATTTTGGGATTGGTCACCAGCGACCGGGCAATGGTCAGACGCCGCTTCTCTCCGCCAGAGAGGGTGAGAGACTCGTTCTTGGCAAGGTGGGCGATGCCGAAGCGCTCGAGCAGTTCATCGCAGCGCTCGTTCCGCTCGGCCTTGTTCAGGGATGTCGTCTCAAGGATCGCCATGATGTTCTGGCGGACGGTGAGCTTGCGGAAGATCGACTCCTCCTGCGGCAGGTATCCCATGCCAAGGCGGGCTCTCTTGTACATCGGCTCGTGGGTGACATCCTTGCCGTGGAAGAAGGTCCTGCCTCCATCGGGACGGACGAGCCCGACGATCATGTAGAAGGTGGTTGTCTTTCCAGCACCATTGGGTCCGAGCAGTCCGACGATCTCCCCTTTGCGGACATGGATGTCGACACCGTTCACGACGGAGCGGCCGTTGTAGATCTTGACGAGCTTGTCGGTTCTCAGGATTGGTTCGTCCTGGCTTGACGAGGCAGGCGCAGCCTCGGCGACACTTGGGTCGGCATTGGCCGGATCCGAGGTGAATTGAAATTCGCCGTTGGTGCTCATGGGTATGGGACGGGAGGGAGGGGAAATTACGGGGTGATGGCCTTTTCACCCTGATCGACGATCATGGTGCGGCTCGGCCCGATGGTGCGGGAGCGACCCTTGGCGTTGAGGATCATGACGGTGGTCTTCTCCGTGGCAATCTGGTTATTGATCCCCTGCTGGATCTGTGGCCACTCCTCGAGACGCACGTCGCCCGATGCCGTTTCGTAGGTCGCCTTCCCGCATTTTCCAACCGATTTGACAAGATCGCCGCGGTCGTTCTTTTTCTCCTGGGTGATGATCACGGAACCGGTCGCAATGACCTGCGAGAGACCCTTTCGGTCAGGCCTTAGAACGACGTGGAGCGTGCTGGCTGAGAGGTCGAACTGGGGATCGTGAACAACGACATGCCCGGTGAAGTCGGCCGTATTGCTCGTACTGTCGAATGTTGCTCCGTCGTCACTCTCGATCACGGTACGCGAATTCTTGGGGCGCTCGCCGGCTTGGGGCATCATCCCATTCATCATGGAGCCGCTATCGCTAGCAGCCCCAGCCGTGGGACCAGGATCCTGAGCGTACTGCGCCACGAGCCGGCCACTCTGGAAAGTGAGTGCCAGCAGGATGGAAATGAAAGGCTTCATGGAAATCAGCGGCTAGATGGGAGAATCGGGGAGTTATCGTTCCGAAACGAGGCCCGGACATGTCCCTTGAAGATGCCTTGACGGGCGACCGTGTCAAACTCCGCTGTCTGGCCCGTGATCTCAAAATCCTCACGGCTGATCACGGTTTCCGAATCAGCGATCAGCTTCTTGGTCTCAAGATCGAGCATACTGTGGGGAATCTCGACAATGATTTGCTTCTGTTCCTTGTCGTTGAACTGCACCTTGAGTTTGGTGAGTTCGACCTGACGCTCGTCGAGTTTGCGGGCAACGCCGGCAGTCAGGTTCATGGTGAGGTTTCCCTGCTCGTCATACTGGGGAATCTTGATCCCCTTGACCGGCTCTCCCACGGGGACGGGTAGGTCAATCTTGGAAGCATTACTGGAGATGATCTCAGGCGCGGGCGCCGCATTCGTTTCTGAAGCGCGTGCCACCGTCAGGCTTCCCGTGAGATGAAGCACTGCCAGCAAGGGCACCATCACATTCTTAAATTCAGGCAAGTGCACGACGGATCGACAGGAGTGAATTCAGGGTTTCAGCAAGCTTGGCATGGGGGATCTGATTGGGCCCGTCGGAGGGAGCCTTCGCCGGATTCTCGTGGGTCTCCAGGAAGATGCCGTCGACTCCCGCCGCCATTGCGGCACGCGCGAGCACGGGAGCCAGATGCCCGTCTCCGGTCGTGTGCCCTCCGCCTCCACCTGGGCGCTGGACGGAGTGGGTTGCGTCGAAGATCACCGGGAAACCCTGCTCCCGGATCCAGTAGAGCGATCGCATGTCTGCCACCAGGTTATTGTACCCGAAGGTGGTCCCCCTCTCGGTAAAGCAGAAGGATTCGCACCCCGCCGCACGGAGTTTCCCTGCAATGGGAGCCAGGTCCCAAGGGGCGAGGAACTGCCCTTTTTTCACATTCACGGCCCGTCCGGTTCGCGCAGCAGCCTCGATCAGGTCGGTCTGCCGGCAGAGGAAGGCCGGGATCTGGAGCAGGTCGATGAACTCCGAAGCGATCTCGGCCTCTTCCGGGGAGTGAATATCGGTTGTGACTGGAACGCCTATGGAGGCTCCCGCCTCGGCAAGCATGCGGCAGCCGTCGAGCACCCCGATGCCACGGTAAGAGGAGCCGGATGTCCTGTTGGCCTTATCGTAGGAGGCCTTGAAAACAAACTGGACCCCGAGGTCCGAACAGATCGACTTGATGATCCGTGCCGCCTTCAACAGGGGCTTTGACCCTTCGATGACGCAGGGACCAAGGATGAAGAGCGGCTCTTTCCCTCCGAGCGTCACGGAACCGACCTTACCGATCCTCAAGAGTCCGGGTGCACCGGATGCTTTTTTGGGAGTTGCAGCTCGCTTGGCGGGGGCCGTTACGGTTGTTTTCTTAGATGGCATCGAAGGCTTATCCTATGCCTTACAGGGGGATCGGGTCACGAGGATTGTGACCGGCTTGGGCATTGCGTCAGAGGTCCTCTTCCGTCAGCATCCGCCCAACCGCCCATCCACTCAACTCCATCCAACCAAAACTATGGCCACATCCTCCGCAGACTTCCCAGACACAATGAATGCCGGCACCAAGGCACCCGACTTCTCCCTCCCCGATGTCACTACGGGGATGACCCGGTCCCTTGCAGACGTCGCGGGGAGCAAGGGCACCCTGATCGTCTTCCTGTGCGGACACTGCCCCTACGTGGTCCATGTCCGAGAACTCCTGAAGAGTCTCTCTGAGGAATATGCGCTTCGTGGCATCTCGACGGTGGGAATCAGCTCCAACGACGCAGTGGCCTACCCAGCGGACGCCCCCGAAAAGCTTCGTGAGATGGCTGCATCATCAGCCTTTTCCTTCCCCGTGCTCTACGATGAGTCCCAAGAGGTGGCGCGCTCCTACACGGCCGCCTGCACGCCCGATTTCTTCCTTTTTGATAAGGAAAGCCACCTTGCCTATCGGGGGCGCCTTGATGCCAGCAGTCCCAAGAACGGGCTGCCCAACACAGGGGATGACCTTCGCACGGCACTAGAAGCCGTTGCCTGCGGCCTGCCGGCACCGGAGCCATGGCCGCCTGCCTTGGGCTGCAGTATTAAGTGGAAGGCTTGATTGCTCTTTTTAAGATCCAGCCGCCCATCCGATGATGTGCTGAGCGTCATCGAAGATATAACGTGAGCGGCTGCCTAACTGGACAAGGATCAGCTCGCGACCGCTTCGGCTGTAACTGCTGATGAGGCACTTTCCGGCCGCCTCGGTGTAGCCGGTCTTCATGCCGTTGAAGAAGGGGGAGCGTATCAGCAGCTTGTTAGTGGGTTCTAGGTTGCAGAGCCTGCCGCTGGCGTAGCGGAAGCAATAGGAACGCATGGCCATTGCTTCCCGAAGGTCAGGATTGTGGTATGCCCGGAAGGCAATGCGGGCCATGTCACGAGCGGTCGAGTGCTGTTGGGCCGGAAGGCCGTGGGGATTCACGAAGTGCGAGCATGTGGTTCCGCAGCGCTGTGCCAGTCGGTTCATCTCACCGGAAAACTCGGCAAGGCTTCCGGAATGGGCCCTGGCAAGCGCGGCCGCACAGTCATTGGCACTATGAACAAGCATGGCGCTCAAAAGTTGGCGGCGCGTGTAGTGCTCTCCCGAGTGAATGCCAACCTTGGTGGGTTCTACGATAGTATCCTGATGGTCGACACGGACAGGCTCGTCGAGGGGATCCTGCTCCGCAACGATTAGCGCGGTGACCAGCTTCTGCGTGCTGGCGACCTGACGCGGCTCATCTGCGTTCTTCTGGTAAAGCGTCTCACCTGTGCGCGCATCTATCAGGATCGCGGAAACGGCTCGGATGGGAGGAGGGGCACCGGCCTGCCCGCGTCTCTGCGCCTGACCTTCACCCTGGGGCCAGAGCGAGGAGGACTTGGCGGGGGCCACCTCCGTGCCAGCTACCGTGGGGCCACCGTTCTTCGAGTTTGAGGAGGATAACGATGCGGATGAAGTCGTGGGTGTCTCCACGGCACAACCTGTCAGCAGGAGCATCAGACCAAGCAACGAAGCTAATCCGGCTGGAAAAATACGTATTCGCATCATCCTTGGGTACCTGCAAAATCGTCGGGAGCAAACGAAACTCTTCGCGGGCAAACTCATCTCTCAGCAAAATTTTGCCATGAAGGGACGTTCAGGGCTTGACCTCAAGCCTTCTCCGGAACGAACTGCTGGGCAATCCTTCCCATGGACCGCACTCCTGACACTCTTTCCTCATCGTCCAACCAAACAGCACGACTGTTTGTTGGTCGGGCAGTAATCCTCCTAGTGTTCATCTTGGGCGTTGCCTCTTTTCTGTTGGATGCCGCGTTTACCCCCTGGATCCTCGCCGCCAATCATGGACACTGGAACCAGAGCCGCATCGTCGCTCTCTGCAGTCAGTACGGGGATTGGCCGGAATTAATGATCCTGGGTTTGCTAGGGTATGTCTTGGCGCGCTGGCTACGCAACGTCCGTTGGCAGAGGATTCTTCTGGCGGCGATGATCGCCTCGACACTCTCGGGCATGACCGCGAATGCCGTGCGCTTAACGACCGGGAGGACGCGTCCTCGTGCCGTGGCGGAACAAGGATGGTACGGCCCGAAACATGGCGAGCAGTGGCTGATCGGTCAGGCTGATTTCAATAGCTTCCCATCGGGCCACACTGCGACCGCCTTCGGATTCGCAGGGGTTGTGCTCTTTGCCGCTCCCCCCTGGGGTCTCCCGGCGATGCTAGCGGCGACCGCAATAGCACTATCTCGTCTCTTGCTCGGCGCTCATCACCCTTCGGACATTGTCGGAGCCGCCGCTATGGCGCTTGCGATTGCCTGGGTGGTCTGGAGAGTGACGAAACGCCGCAGATCTTCCTAAACGTCTTCCCGCTCATTTCACTGATCTTAGAAAGAAATCAGCGACCTGACTTCGCAGGGTGCGAGTGACGCGCGTCCACCCAAGTCCGACAACTCCACGACGAAGAGCGCCAGAAGAACCTTGGCACCAACCTGATTAAGGAGTTTCAGAACGGCCCCGGCCGTTCCCCCCGTTGCTAACAGATCGTCCACGACGATGACTGCCTCTCCAGCGCAGATGCTGTCACTGTGGATTTCCAGTTCTGCCGATCCATACTCCAGATCATAGGAATGAGAGATGGTGAGGGAGGGGAGTTTTCCTTTCTTGCGAACGGGCACAAAGCCGAGCCCCAGCTTGTAGGAAAGTGCGGCCCCAAAGATGAATCCTCGCGCATCGATGCCAACGATCTTGGAGGGATGATGGGCTGCGCACTCCTCTGCAAGCAGGTCGATCGTTTCTCGAAAAAGAGCGGCATCCTCAAGCAACGGCGAGATGTCCCGGAAAAGAATCCCCGGCTTCGGAAAGTCGGGGACCGTGCGGATGGCCCGCGCGAGGTCAGTTGACGGCATCTCAGTCTCCGAAGCTCGTACCCACGGCACGAGCCGTCTGGATGAGCTGGCAGGATGGGGGAACTTTTTTGAGTCGGTGAACCGCATCGGCAATCGGCACATCGCAGACATCGTAATTCTGATAGCTGACCATGGTGCCAAATCTTTGCTGACTCACTAGCTCCACGGCCTTGACCCCGAAACGGATGCCAAGGATCCGGTCGAGCGAGGTGGGGTCGCCACCACGCTGGAGATGTCCCAAAACGCAGACACGCGTCTCCTTGCCGGTACGCGCCTCGGTCTCCTGGCCAACCATTTCCCCGATACCGCCGAGGCGCCATTCCCCGCTGGCAGACTGTTTGCGAAACTGCTGACCGTGCTGGATGCGTGCCCCTTCGGCCACCACGATCATCGTGCTCTTGTATCCAGCTTCCTCGCGTCGCTTCACCTCCTCGGCAACTTTTTCGAGGGAGAATGGGATCTCCGGAATCAGGATGATATCCGCCGCACCGGCAATCCCTCCCCAGAGGGCAATCCATCCCGCATGGCGGCCCATGACCTGGAGAATAATGACTCTCTTGTGGCTCGCCGCAGTCGTGTGAAGTCGGTCGAGCGCGTCGGTCACGCAGGCCACCGCCGAGTCGAAGCCAAAGGTCATCGCGGTCGCTTCCAGATCGTTGTCGATCGTTTTGGGAACGCCGATCATCGGAAACCCGGCACGGTAGAGCTGCAGTGCGGTGCTCATCGAGCCATCTCCGCCAATGGCGATGATGGCGGAAAGATCTAGTTCGCGGCAAGTCTTGGCAGCCTTGGAGACGATCTCCTCCGGGATGGAGGCCTTTTCACCGGGACCTACCTTGTAGGTGAAATGGCCCTTATTGGTGGTACCAAGAATTGTGCCGCCCACTTGCATAATGCCGGAGGTATTCTGTCGATTGAGCACCACGAAGTCACCGCCCTCCACAAGCATTCCCTCATAGCCATCACGGAATCCGAGCACCTCCCATCCGAGCTCTTCCGAGGCGCAATAGATCCCTCTAAGCACCGCATTCAGACCCGGGCAGTCCCCTCCGCTTGTGAGAACGCCGATACGTTTTTTCGACATCGCGTTAGAGTGAATTGGAGGCCTTAGCCGGGCGCCCCTGTCCAGCCCAGGAGTTGTAGAGACCCCAGCCATGCTGAATTAAAGCCAGACCCTCCTGCTCCCGGTTGGTACCACGCAGTAGCACGACAATGATACGGCGAGGGGTGGTAAGCACTGTATCTCCTTGATGGACGACTTCGGGTGTGTGCTCGGAGGTAAGAATGATACAATCGCCAGCACGCGAGGTGCGACCGGTCTTCACCCCATCGATATGATCGGTGCCCAAGAGGGTGTTCGTGTTGTGCAGCGAGACTCCAAGACTCACTGCGCCACGCTGCACATGAATTTCCCGGGTTCCCTGCGAAACATAGAAGGCTAGGCCGGACTTGGAGTAAGCATACCGGGCAAGTCGGGCAAGATCGGCAGCAGAGGAGTGGGGTTCGGCCATTCCCTCGGGTGTATCGAGGCCGTGGGGATTCAGGAAGAGCGTGTGGCGCATTCCCAACTGTCGGGCCAGTGCATTCATCTGCGAGACCGTATTGCCAACAGGATCAAGGCCGGTGGAATTCGGAAGCGCCCTGCCCAAATGGTTTGCCAAGGTGACTGCGGACACGTTATCGGAAGCAAGCAGGCAGGCGTAAAGGAGATCCCTCAGGGTCAGCACATCCCCGGCCTGGAGGCCAAGAGGGTTGATTCCTCCGGTCGTGGAGATCGCGGATTCGGGCACCGTTGCGGTCTCGTCCAGATTGCCACCCTTCAGTTCCGACCAGTCCAGGGCCACCATGGCTAGAGCGAGCTTTGTCAGGCTGGCGATCGGTAGCTTCTGATCCTTGTTCATCCCCTCCAAAATCCTGCCTGTCTGGTTATCAACGATGATCGAGCTCTCGGCATAAAGTGGAGCCGCAATAAAAATCCCTGCAAGAAGGCAAAATAGAAAACTTTTGAAGTGACGCTCCATAAGCACTCTGTCGATAAAGCTATCAAGTCGATTTTGCAATCCGGAACGAGAAGTAGAAGTGATCAAAGGTAGCTCCCTCCGCTTGGAAGTTAGTCGGCCGCAAGGCCGTGCAAGTCCGCCATCCACCGAGATCGCGAGACGTCCCCTCAGGTGCCGCGGGTGTTGCCAAACAGTTCAATATGTATTCTCGGTGCAAACCGAAATCCATTCTCCAGACAGATCTCGGCCAAGACCGGACCTCGCTTCCGCAATGTCTCTACATCCGTCCCCTCGGGCATGAGCAGGACCCTGTCGCGGGTGAAGCCGGGAACCGCCCCCACTTCATTGAGCAGTTCCTCGATCTCGGGTAGATCCTCCACGCGCGAAACCACGAACTTCAGCTGGCTGGACCCAGACTCAAGCCATTGCCTAATTACATCAGGCCTCCTTCGGGTCAAATCATGCTTCTCCCGCCATGGGCCAGCCGTTTCTGCATCCGGGGTGGAGTCAGCGAGTTTCGGACTGAGTGAGGCCAGATCACACTCGATCCCTTCAGGAGCAACTGTTGCCGCGGTCTCGATCGTGATGTGAAAGCCCTCCTCCCGAAGGATGGAAGCTAGCTTCCTAATCCCTGATGCCACCATCGGCTCACCGCCAGTCAAGACGACATGTCGGCACTCATAGCTCCGGACCCTCTCCATGATGGAGGGAAGAGTCATCTCCTCTCCCTCCGGACTCCAGGAAGCATAGGGAGTATCACACCAACGGCAGCGGAGGTTGCATCCCGACGTCCTGACAAAGACGGAGGGCACACCGAGTAGAAGCCCCTCGCCTTGGATGGAATGGAAAATCTCCGAGATTCTCATCGGGAACTTTCATCCAAAGGCTTCGGCGGCAACGGGCCCGTCTCGAGGTAGACGGTGGGGTCGGGAACCCCGGCGAGCAGGAAGGCCTCGCGCCGTTCGACGCAGGTACCGCAGCTTCCGCAGTGAATCTCTCCCCCCTTGTAACAGGACCAGGTGTGTGAAAAATCGACCCCGAGCGCGGCTCCTCGACGCACGATGCCTGCTTTGTCGATCGAGACGAAGGGTCTCAGCAGCTCAATCCTGGCATAGGTTCCGGCACGGATGGCATCAGCCATGGGATTAAGAAATTCCTCCCTGCAGTCGGGGTAAATGGCATGGTCACCGGAGTGGGCCGCAATGACGATCGCCTCGGCCCCGCGGCTTTCCGCAAATCCTGCCGCAATCGAAAGCATGATCCCGTTGCGGAAAGGAACGACGGTGCTCTTCATGGACTCCTCCTCGTAGTGGCCGTCGGGGATCGCTCCTCCGCTCACTAGCAGGTCAGAGCGAAATTCCTCCGCGACAAAGGGCAGTCTCAGCGTGACATGAGGAATGCCAGCTTTCTCGCTCTGCCATGCCGCCATTGGAAGCTCACGGGCGTGATGTTTGGCACCGTAGTCGAAGCTGAGAGAGGCCACCACACCATGCTCAGCAAGAGCTTCGTGAAGTGCCGTCACGGAATCGAGTCCGCCGCTCAGCAGGACGACAACCTTCACCGGCTTTTCTTTGCAAGGGTGGCTTTCTTCCCTGCGTGGATCGCCTCCACGCGAATGCCGATACCCCCACGGGGTGCAAAATCGCCAATTACCACTGCGCGACGCGGGGCGATGGCTTTCACCACGTCGTCCAGGATTCTGTTGGTGATGCCCTCGGCAAAGACAGCCTGGTTTCGGTAGGCGCCGAGATACTGCTTGAGCGACTTGCTCTCAATGCAGAGCCGGGCGGGCGTGTAGCGGATCGTGATCTCGGCGAAGTCGGGCTGGCCTGTCACCGGGCAGTGGGAGGTGAACTCCCGTGTCGAAAAGGTGACTTCGTAATCGCGATCGGTGGGACTCACGAACGTTTCCAAGACGGCTTGGTCGGGTGAGGAGAGCTGCGGCATCGGTCCTCCCCCGAGAAGCGTGAGATGGAGGGTGTCCGATGCTATGTTGTTCGATTTCTTAGCCATGGACGAGATCGTCCTTCAGGGACACCTCCCAGCCAAGGAAGAACTGACTGATCAACTAAACTGCAAGCAGGCGGAGAGCCTCGGTCAAACCCTGATCGGCCTCCGGGAAATGGGAGAGGTTAAGTATCGGGAAGTCATGCTGATTTCGGAACCATGTCATCTGCCGCTTGGCATAGCGTCGGGTCATGGTGGCGATGGCAGCGATAGCCTCTGCGCGCGAGCGTTCCCCGCGAAGGAGCAATCTCACGTCCTGGATCCCGAGCGTCATTGAGGCAGTGGGTCCTGTTTTTTCCTCTGGAAGAGCAGCCACCTCGGCCTCCACCCCGCGCAGGAACATCGAGACCACATTCGCGTCAATCCGAGCATTGAGTTCCTCGCGAGCGCGTGTGATCAGCAGGGCGCGAACCCCCGGAGGAGGAGGTGAGGCTCCCGTGCGTGAAGCAGCCAGCGGCTTTCCCGTCAGCAGGACGATCTCCAGGGCTCGCTCGACCCGGCGGCGGTTAGCAAGATCAATCATTCCCGGAGCATCTGCATCCAACTCA